>DASUQY010000198.1:0-3750 GCA_036280315.1 Actinomycetota bacterium | reverse complement strand
CGGTTTCGTCGTCCATGCAGGCGCCGGCGGGCCGGGCGAACGCGCGGAGCCGCTCGAGCGCGCGACGTCGGTCCTCCAGGCGATCCTCTCGGCGACGCCCGACTCGACTCGGTTGCTCGTCGAGCTGATGCCCGGAACAACTGGTGCGGTCGCGTCCACGATCCGCGAAGCGGCCGAGCTCTTCCAAGCGGTGGACGACGACCGGCTCGGGCTGGTCCTCGACACGTGTCACCTGTTCGTGACGGGCTACGCGCTCGACAAGCCGGCCGGCGTCGAGACGCTCTTCGACGAGCTCCACACGATGGGGCTGACGGGACGACTTCGTCTGATGCACCTGAACGACGCGAAGAACGAACGCGGCTCCCGCCGCGACCGGCACGAGGTCGTCGGCGAGGGTTCGATCGGGCTCGACGGCTTCGCCGCAATCGTCAACCGACCCGAGGTCCGCGAGATCTCGGGGGTCGTCGAGACGCCCGCGTCGGGCGAGGCGCGGAAAGCGGAGCTCGAGCGGATCCGCTCGCTGGTTCAGTAGCGCGTCAAACGCACTCGCCTTCTCCCGCGTCGGTGAACTCTCGTTCGCCCGGCGCGGAGACGAACTCGAAGCTGTACTCGCCGTCACCGAGCACCATCCGCAAGACGCCGAACGAGCGGTCCTGAGCGGCCTCGCGGTTGGTCGCGACCTCCCCCTCAGGTAGGTCGCCGTACGTGTCGCCGCCCGTTCCGACGATGAACAGCCGAAGACCGTCCGGGTCGGCGCGACCGAACGCGTCCATCGGCGCGAACCGCTGGTAGTTGTGCTCGTGACCGGCAAGGACCACGTCGACGCCCTGTTCGTCGAGCAGCTCGTACAGCGGCTGCAGCTGGTACAGGAACACGCCTTCCGGATACGGCTCGGAGCCGAACAGCGGGTGATGCATGAACGCGAGCGTGCATCTGGCGGGATGCGTGACGAGATCCTTCTTCAGCCATTCGTACTCCGGCGTCCCCGGACCGCAACCCTTGTCGATCGCCGGGCTCGTCGTGATCGGGGCGCGCTGGCCGAGCTCCGGCGTCCACGTCGAGCCCTTGCACAGCTGCGAGTTCAATGCGACGAGGTGCCACGAGTCGAGACCGAACGAGTACCAGCCGCCCGGCGGATGGGCCCGGTCGCCGAAGTATCGGTAGTAACCCTCGGCGTAGAGCGTGTACGTCTCGTGGTTCCCCGGGACGGGATGCGTGATGTCCTTCAGGTCGGCGAAGTACCGGTCGTAGTACGCGATGAAGTCCTCGTACGCACCGTGCAGGTACTGCAGATCGCCCAGTGCGAGGAACGCGTCGGGCGCCATCTCGCGGATCGCCTCCGCGACGCGGTTATAGCGGCAACGGCGCTCGTGGTCGTTGGGCAAGGACTTGCACGCGATGTCGCCGACCGCGGCAATCACGGGACCCGCGGCTTGTCGAGGTTCGACCGCGAACGGATCGGCGCAGGCGACCACAACGAGTCCGAGCGCGAACGCGCCCGCCACCACTCGACGCATTGGTTCCCCCCTCGGGTCGGTCGGGGGATTGCATACCGAACCGCAACGACCGGTCAACGCGAGGCGAAGCAGTCGAGGAGGACGACGAGGGTTGACGCGCTAGCCGCGGTTCAGGGCTCGAGCTCGGCGCGCGGTCCTTCTTGGTAGCTGTACCGCTCCTCGCGCCACGGGTCCGCATGGATGTGGTACCCGCGGACCTCCCAGAAGCCGCGCTTGTTGTGCTTCGAGAACTCCAGGCCTCGCAGCCATTTGGCGCTCTTCCACGCGTAGCGTTTCGGAACGACCAGCCGAAGCGGGTAACCGTGCTCGGGCGTCAGGTCCTGCCCACCGTGGGCCCACGCCACCAGAACGTCGTCGTCGAGCATCACCTCCATGGACAGGTCCGACGTGTAGCCGTGCTCGCAGTGGGCGATCACCCACTTCACTTCGGGGGTCGGCTTCGCGCGCTCGGCGAGGACGCGGAACGGGATCCCCGTCCACGTGTTGTCGAGCGTGGACCACCCCGTCACGCAGTGCATGTCCGCGGTGACGTCCTGCGGACCGAGCGCTTTCAGCTCGTCATAGGTCAGCGTGAACGGCTCCTCGACGAGTCCTGACACCTCGAGCGTCCACTCCGATCCCTCGGCCGCCGGAATGGGGCCGTACTGAAGGACCGGCCACGTCTTGACGAGACGCTGACCGGGCGGCACGCGCTTGGCGACCTCGTCGGGGAGCTTCTGGCCGAACAACTTCACGAGCCCACCGCGATCTGCCGCCAGGCTGAAAGCGCAGCCGCGACGTCATCGTCCGAGATGCCGAGATGTGTCACCAGACGGACCCTCGGGGGGACGATCGTGGCTCCGACTCCCTCATCCCCCAGCCTGCGAATCGCCTCGAGCGGCTCGAGGCCCATCGGCGCAGTGTCGACGAGCACCATGTTCGTCTCGACTTGATCGAGATCGACGGACCCGGGGAACATCTCGGCGAGGCCTTCGGCGAGCCGTCGCGCCCGCGCGTGATCGTCGTGGAGACGCTTGGGTCCCTCCTCGAGCGCGAGGAGCCCGGCGGCCGCGACGATGCCCGCTTGCCGCCACGCGCCGCCGTACAGGATCTTCAGCCTGCGGGCTTCACGCATGAGGTCCGCGGGGCCGCACAGCAGCGATCCGATCGGCGCGCCAAGGCCCTTCGACACGCAGAACATCACCGTGTCGACCTCG
The DNA here is from genome assembly GCA_036280315.1 of Actinomycetota bacterium. Lineage (GTDB taxonomy): Bacteria > Actinomycetota > UBA4738 > UBA4738 > HRBIN12 > CALGFI01. Next base: position 1,037 of record DASUQY010000198.1, on the reverse strand, counting down.
CGCGTCCATTCGGTCACGTCGACATCTGCCGCGGCCGCGGCGTTGAAGATCCGCGCCCCGTCGAGGTGCACCGGAACGGCCGCCTCCTCGGCCACCTTGCGGATCCGGCGTATCTCGTCGGGCGGCATGACCGTTCCGCCTGCGTGGCCGGCGGTGTTCTCGACCGCGAGCAGGTCGACGACCTCGACGTCGTAGTACGTGTCGGGCTCGAGCAGCCGCTCGGCGATCTCTGCGGTCAACCATCCTCGCGGCGCGCTCTTCGTTCGAAAGGCGATGCCCGAGAGGACGGCTGAGGTTGTCATCTCGGTCGACGCGACGTGGGCACGCGGCTCTGCCGCGACCAGGTGACCGTTGCCTGTCACGTGGAGCCGGATGCCGATCTGGTTGGCCATCGTCCCGGTCGGGACGAAGATCGCGCCCTCCATCCCGGTGATCCCCGCCGCCCGCTCCTGCAGCCGGTTGACCGTTGGATCGCCGCCGTACCAGTCGTCCCCGACCTCGGCCTCGGCCATAGCGCGACGCATCGCCTCGGATGGCTTGGTCACGGTGTCCGAACGCAGGTCGACCCGAAACTCACTCACGGTCGGATCAGTATAGGGAGAGCGTTGGGATCAGCGGTTCGAGCTGTAGACGTCCGTCCGATCCCACGCAACCCCTCCAGTGCGATCGACGCGAGCCGTCACGAACACGCCAGCCCCGAACGAGCGCTCGTCGAAGAGCTTCACGCTCGTTGGATGGAACACGTAGAAGCGATACGCCACGAGCTGGCCCGGCTCGTACGCGGGAAACCGTCGCGCGTACGCCGCCTCCGCGTCGGGGGCGGAGCGCTTCGGGCCTCACGTGCCGAACCGAACAGCTGGATCCCGCGATCCGATCCTCCCCATCGCTGCGAAGAGTCGTAGACGACGACCGCGGCCGCCGCGTTCGCTCGAAGGTTGATGGAGTGACGCGCGCCGGGTTCGGAGAGCCACACGACGTCGAATCGGTTCGTGAACGCGAAGTAGGCGGTGTTGACGTGCGGTCGGCCCCGCGGCGAC
>DASUQY010000197.1:0-2056 GCA_036280315.1 Actinomycetota bacterium | reverse complement strand
GGCGCCACGACCTTCGCCTCGCGCCGCGCCGGTCGAAGGGGTTCGGCATCGCCGTGATGCACTCGCCCGACTCGGCGCCCGAGGCCGTCGCGTGCGATTACCGCTTCGTCGTCGCCGGGCATACGCACGGCGGGCAGGTTCGACTCCCCATCGCGGGGGCGCTCGTTACGAACTCGGATCTGCCCCGCTCACTCGTCTCCGGTTTGATCCGGATGGGCGACTCGTTCGTCCACGTCTCCCCGGGGCTCGGCACCGGCAAGTACGCGCCGTTCCGGTTCCTCTGCCCTCCCGAGGCAACGCTGCTGGAGCTGCGGCAGGCTCAGCGCTGAGCGGAGACGTCGACCGCTAGTTCAGGTACGTGTCGCAGTAGTAGCAGAAGCTCTCGGTATCGATCCCGTGCCACGGTGGGACGATCACCTGTCGGGCACCGGGCTTGCCGCGCAGCTTGATCAACCGGTCTTCGACGTTGTTCGACGTCGTCCCCTCGAGCAGCATCCCTGTCGGGTTCACCGTCGTGCGGATGTAATACCTGCCGTTCGGCAGGTTCGTGACGTCGAAGGCCTGGTCGAGCGAGAACTGCGCGTACGTGTCGCCCCACCCCACGTCGAGTATCTCGCGGATCCAGAGCGCCCCAGACCCGCCGCACATCGTGAACAAGTCGCCGGCGAGTGCGCCCCAGTTCGCGTTCTGGACGGACAGATCGATCGCGTCGGTGTTTGCCAGACACCATGACTGCTTGCCCGAGACCTGGACCTGCGTCTTCGTCTCGTCGAGCAGCGTGTACCGCGTGAACTCCTCGAAATGCCAGTGCTGATGCGTGGCGTGGAACTCGAGCTGTCCGACCGGAGCGCGACCGATGGGCTCCCCATCGACGAGGAAATACTGAAACGCGTCCATGCCACCCTCATCGATCCCGCGGAATCCCTCGACGACGAGCGTTCCGGGCCCACCGTTCCACTCCGTCGCGTTGAACCCGAGGATGTCGCGTCCTCTGCGACTGGAGATCGAGATGCTCCACGCCGGGAGCGCCATGAGGTCTGGCAGGCTCTGCGGATCGGGGGTCGTCACGGTCGGGACGCGGGGACCCGGTTGCGCCGACGTCGTTGCCGGACGCGTCGGCGAGCTCCGGAGCGATCCACGCGGCACGACCGTGATCTGGACGTCCGCCCGAGCGTTCTCGGGCGCGATGCCGAGCGCGGCCGTCCACGCCGGGTCGATATGGACCCGCATCCGGTAGTGACGGCGAGGAGCCCGGAACTCGATGCCGAAGTCGGAGAACGCGGAGACGGCCCACTGCGCGTCGATCCCCCAGACCGTGCCCCGTGTGAATGGGCTGCCGCCGCAGATGTACGGATAGATGGAGTTCAGCGGCCCTTCGTCCGACAACCGCGCGCGGTAGTACGTGTTCGGGCAGAACGGAAGATCGTCGGATAGCACGACGGTGCCGTCCGGATCGCGCACTCGCAGATGGACGAAATCGCGAAGGCCTCCCCACCCGTCGAGCATCTCGGACGGCAGCGTGCGAAGGACCGAGCCCGTACTGGCATCGGTCTGCACAAGCGACGGCGGGGTGTCGTAGTCCGGACGTGACGCCCTGAGCTCGAACGCCCCACCCTCGGACGCGACCCAGATGCCAGGGTCGACGAAGATGACATCGTTCCTGCCGCGCTCCGCGGTGACGTGCGTCGAGGCGGCGAAGAGACGAACGGTGGGCGGGTCCGCCGCAGTGGCCGGCTGGACGAGCGACAGTATGAGCGAAGCGATGACGGTCAGGAGCAGCGCGACCCGTCGGGTCGAGCGGGGCGTGCGTGGCACGGGAACCCCCCCCCAAGAGGAAACGGCCGGCCGATGCTACCGGTCTGAGACGCGCCGACGCCCGGTCCGGTTCCATCTGCTCCCTGAAACCGCGCTCCGCGGCGATCAGTGCTCGCCGCGAGCGATCGAGTACGCGTCCTCGTACCCGGCGACCATCGATTCCTTCGAGAACAGCCGAGCCACGCGGTCCCGACACCGATAGGGGTCGATCTCGTGGAGGCGGGCGAGTCGGTCGGCCGCT
>DASUQY010000196.1:0-5024 GCA_036280315.1 Actinomycetota bacterium | reverse complement strand
TCGTCCACTACGGCGAGATGCCGAGCGCGCCGTACTCGATGATCGACCGCGAGCACGCCGTGTTCACGCAGACGAACAACGTCATCAACACGCTGAACGTCCTGTACGCCATGGCGGAGTTCGCGCCCGACGCGCATCTGGTGAAGCTCGGCACGATGGGCGAGTACGGAACGCCCGACATCGACATCGAGGAGGGCTTCATCGAGATCCATCACAAGGGCAGGAGCGACATCCTTCCATTCCCCAAGCTGCCCGGCTCGATGTACCACCTGACGAAGGTGCACGACTCGAACAACATCCATTTCGCCTGCCGCATCTGGGGCCTGCGCTCGACCGATCTGAACCAGGGCGTCGTCTACGGGATCGAGACCGAGGACACCACGCTCGACGAACGTCTGAACACCCGGTTCGACTACGACGAGGTGTTCGGCACGGCACTCAACCGATTCTGCCTGCAGGCGGTGATCGGCCACCCACTCACGGTGTACGGCACGGGCGGACAAACGCGGGGGTACTTGAACATCGTCGACACCATCCGCTGCGTCGAACTGGCGATCCTGAACCCACCCGAGGCCGGCGAGTACCGGGTGTTCAACCAGTTCACCGAGCAGTTCTCCGTGCTCGACCTGGCCAGGCTGGTACAGAGCGCCGGCAAGCAGGTCGGGATCGACGTGCGTGTCGACCACCTCGACAACCCTCGCGTCGAGAAGGAGGAGCACTACTACAAAGCGACGCACACCAAGCTGCTCGACCTGGGACTCGAGCCGCACCTGCTGTCCGAGACGCTCATCGAGTCGATGTTCGCGACCATCGAGCGATACAAAGCCCGGGTTGTCTTCGACCACATCTTGCCGGTGACCAGGTGGCGAGGCATCCGCGAGGGCTCGACGCGCTGAGGATCCGCGGGACGTAATCGATGCTCGCCCTTCGGATCGTGGGCGCCGCGCTCGCCGCGGCGTTCGTCGCCGTCTCGATCGTTCGCTACGGCCGGCAACGCATCAGCCGCCTGAGCCTGATCATCTCCAGCGTCATCGCGCTCGGCGTCATCGCGCTGGCGGCGGCGCCCGGCGTGTTCAACCCGATCTTCGAGACGTTGAACTTCGCGCCGGGGTCGGGTCGGCGGCTCACAGCGGTCCTGCTGATCGCCGTGGCGATCCTGTTCCTTCTGCTTCTGCGGCTGCAGACCTACGTCGATACGAATGAGCGGAGCATCCGCCTGCTCGTCGAGTCGATCGGCAAGGCGTCGTTCGATCGGGACCGCGCCGCCGAGCTGCCCGCCGGCAAGCGCATCGTGGTCATCTCACCCGCTTTCAACGAGGCCGAGAACATCGCCGCTGTGATCCACGCGCTGCCTGCCGACGTCGAGGACCACCACGTGGTCACGATCGTCGTCGACGACCATTCGGACGATGGAACCCCCGACGTCGCGAGGAAGGCCGGTGCGCTCGTCACCAGCCTCCCGATCCGCCGCGGCGGCGGCCTCGCGCTTCGCGTCGGCTATGAGATCGCGCTCGAGCTCGGCGCCGACATCGTCGTGACGATCGACGCCGACGGACAGCACCAGCCCGAGGAGCTCCCCGTGCTCGTCAAGCCGATCCTGGAGGGTCAGGCCGATCACGTGAACGGCTCGCGGGTGCTCGGCGACTACGAGCGCGGCCCGTGGATCCGCAACGCGGGCGTCCATTTCTTCTCGTGGTTGGTGACGATCCTGACCGGGCAGCGCGTCACCGACATCTCGAGTGGGTACCGGGCGACGCGCGCCGACACGCTGCGGACGCTGATCCTCGAACAGGACCAGTTCTGGACGTCGGAGGTGACGATCGAGGCGCTCCGACAACGCGCGAGGATCGTCGAGGTTCCCGTCACGTTCCTCACGCGGCGGGGCGGCGAGTCGAAGAAGCCGAAGTCACTTCGCTACGCGTGGAACTTCTCGAAGGCGATCGCCAAGACATGGCTCCGGTAGTCAGGCACCGGCGACAGCGACCTCACCCGCGAGCCGGGCGTTCGACTCGAGCAGCGCGATGTTGGCCTCGAGGCTCGAGCCGTCGGTTCGGGTCGCCAGGCATGACAGCAGGAACGGCGTGACCGCCTTACCGCGGATCCCGTCGCGTTCGGCATCGTCCTCGCACGCGCGGACGGCGTTCGCGACCTCCGCCGCGTCGAGGGCGAAGGCGGCGGGGACGGGGTTGCAGAGCAAGATCGCCGCCGCCGAACGGAGCGACTCCTGTGCGCGAACGAGCCCCGCCGCGGCCGCGGCATCGTCCACGCGCTGATCCAGTTCGACATCGGCCGCCGCGACCACGAAGAACGGCAGCAGGTCCGTTCGATACCCCACGGTTGCGATGCCGAGCTCGTCGAGCCGTTCCGCGGTCGCGATCGGGTCGACGATCGACTTGGGGCCCGAACAGACGACCATCACGCTCGTTCGAGACAACTCGAGGAGATCGGCGGAAACGTCGCCGCGTCGCGTGTGCACGCCGCCGATGCCGCCGGTGACACAGATGCGAACGCCCACTTGGGATGCTGCCCAGATCGTCGCCGATACCGTCGTGGCGCCGAGGTGTCCGTTCGCGACGGCGAACGCGATGTCGCGCCGAGCGACCTTCGACGATCGTCCGGGATCGGCGAACGCCTCGAGCTGCCGATCGGTGAGCCCGACACGAACCTCGCTCTCGAGGACGGCGGTCCACGCGGGAGTTGCCCCCGATGCGCGGATCGCGGCGGTCATGCGCTGAGCGCATTCGATGTTCCTCGGCGGCGGCAGCCCCTGCCCGATAACGCTCGTCTCGAGCGCCACGATGGCTCGTCCGGACGCGAGCGCATCCCCCACCTCCTCAGAGGGGAGGACGAGCTCGCTCACCGCGTATCGGCCGGCGCGTCGTTCGCGGGTTCGCCTTCGGTGACACGCTTGGATGTCGGCCACGTCTCGTAGCTCTCGGCGACCTGCGCGCCGGCACGGCATGCCGCCTGCAACGCATCGCCCGGTGAGCGGCCCGCGGCGAGCTGCGCGAGGAGCACTCCGTCGAACGCGTCGCCTGCGCCCGTCGGATCGAGCTCCTCGGCGGGAATTCCCTCGAGCCGGATGGACAGACCCTCCCACGACATGACAGCGCCGGCCTCCGCGAGCTTCACGCACACCACCGGATACCTCGCGGAGAGCGCGTCGGCGGCGGATTCGCGTCGTCGGCCTGTCAGGATCTCCGCCTCGCGCTCGTTGACGAACAGGACGTTGGCAGCCGCGGTCGCCTCGAAGAATCGGTCGGCGCCGAAGTCACGCAGCAGGGGCCACGAGGCGCCGTCGACCGCTAGGAAGCGCGCCCGGGCACGGTGCAGAGCGGCAGCGGCCGCCTCGAACGTCGGCTCATACAGCAACGTGTATCCCGAGACGAGGACGGCCGTCGCTTGGATTCGGTCCGGCAGGTCCTGCGGCGACAGTCTCCCGTTCGCGCCGCGGTCGGCGACCATCGACCGCACGCCGGGCTCGTGCACGACAAGCATCGTGCCCGTGTCGGCTTCAGTATCCACCGTGAGCGCCGGCTCGACGCCGTGGCGGATGAGCTCGTCGCGGATCAACGCACCTGCGGTGTCCGGGCCAACACGGCCGTGGATCCGCGTTCGCGAGCCGGCGTGGGCCGCCCAGACGGCCACGTTCGACGCGCTTCCGCCGGGACGGACGAGCACTTTGCCGTGCACGTCGCCGCCCTCCTCCAGCGCCCCGGCCTCGACACGGACGTCAAGCATCACGTCTCCGACCGCGATCACGTCCACGTCGGCAACCCTAGCGGCTAGCGTTGGCACCTTGACGGAGAGTCGGCGGCGAAAGAAGGTGCGCGTCCGCGAGATCGGTGCGGACGACGAGACGGAGTTCATCGACCGCGTCCGCGCGAGCCGGGCGCTGCATCGCCCCTGGACGGACCTGGCCGATTCGCCGGCACGGTTCGGCGAGCTCCTCGCGCGTGCTGCCGCGCCGACGGATGCGGTGTTTCTGATCGTTCGCGACGCCGACGACGTGATCGTCGGCGTCGCGCACCTCAGCCAGATCTTCCTCGGCAACTTCCGTAGCGCGTACCTCGGGTTCTCCGCATTCATCCCCTTCGCCGGGCAGGGCTACATGACTGAAGGACTCCCGCTCGTCCTTCGAGACGCGTTCCATCGAATCGGGTTACATCGCTTGGAGGCGAACATCCAGCCGGGCAATGTGCGTTCGATCGCGCTCGTCGAGCGCGTCGGCTTCCGCCGCGAGGGCTATTCGCCGCGATACCTCAAGATCGCCGGGCGTTGGCGCGACCACGTTCGGTACGCGATCCTCGCCGAGGAGTTCCTCGCTCGACGCTGATCTCACCCCGCCTCGGCGATCCCAGCTGCTTCCTGCGCCCATCGCCCGAACGCGCCCCAGAACGGATCGAGTCCCGGGTGCTCCAGCGCTGAGTCCCCGTCGGGGGTGACGAGGATGCGCCCGTCGGACGGCGGTCGGATCTCACCGACATCGGCGGCGTCCACTCCCGATTCGGCGAGCGCGCTCACGAACGCTTCTGATTTCTGGGGAACGACGGTCGCGATCAACGTCCCCTCGGAGATCGAGGTGTAGGGATCCATACCCGTGTGCTCGCAGATCGCGCGCACCTCCGGCCGGACAGGGATCGCAGCGAGGTCGATCCGCATCCCCACGTTCGATGCCGCCGCGACCTCGCTGAGTCCGCCGACCACTCCACCCTCGGTCGCGTCGTGCATCGACGTGACGCCCGCCTGGCGAACGCCGAACTCGCGCGCGACCGTGGCTTCCGGCACCACGGTCATCTGCTCGAACAGCCGGTCGCCAGCTTCGACGGTATCGCGTCCCACACCGTCCGCCAGGCGATCCGGGAACGTGGCCGCGAACAGCGCTGTGGCCTCGATCGCGGCGCCTTTGGTGACGACGATCCGGTCGCCGACGCGCGCCATCGCCGGCGTGACGTACCGATCTTCCGGTCCCGACGCCATGCAGACCGCCCCGCCGACCATCGGCCAGTTGCAGCCGTCGTACC
>DASUQY010000195.1:0-4203 GCA_036280315.1 Actinomycetota bacterium | reverse complement strand
CCCGTGCGCTCGAGCGACGTGAGCAGGCTCGCCGAGTAGGAGGCGATCCCCGTCCGAGCCGGCGGCATGGGCGACACGTACGCGACGCGAGACACGACGGGGGTCGACCGCGGCTGCGGCGTGGTCAGCCGGTCGATTAGGCGAGCAACCGTTCGACCACCTCCGGCCACTCCGGAACGGTCTCCTCGACGCGCCGTCGTCCCGCCTCGCCCAGCCGGCGCGCCAGGTCGCGCTGCGCGAACAGCCTGTCAAAGGTGTCGGCGACCGCCTTCGGATCCGGTGACGCAACGAGGCCGGTCTCGCCGTCCTCGACGAACTCGAGCGGACCGCCGCTGTCGGTGAGCGTGATGACCGGCCGCCGCGCGGCGAAGCCCTCGAGTGTGACGTACCCGTAGTCCTCGTCGAACGGTCCGTAATACACGGCGAGCGCGTTCAGCATCAGCTCGCGAAGGTGTTCATCCGGGACGGCCACCTCCATCGAGATGCGATCGCTCAGGTCGTGCTCGCCGATCTGGCGTCGGAGGGCATCCTCGTCCGGGCCACGCCCGACAAGGACCAGGCGCACGTCCGTCTTCACATGACGCATCGCGTCGACCACGATGCGCTGCCGCTTCAGGCTCTCGAACCGGCTGGGGAAGACGATCGCATCGCCGTACGGCCCCGGCTCGCGCCGCAGCAGGTCCGTCGTGAGCGGAGACCGGTGATACAGCGGCTCGGACGGGATCCTGAGCGAGTCCCACAGCCGGCGCTGCACGTTCTTCGAGTTGGTGAACACGCGCTTGGCCTCGCCGAGCGCGACGCGATCCGCTGCGTGGATTGCGTCGCGCACGAGCACCGCGTCCTTCTGCCGGGCGAGATCCGCGTACTCAGGGTGGTCCCACAGCTCGTACGCGGTCCGGTGCTGATGGATCAGCCACACGACCTTCCGTTCGTGCTGGATCAGGTACGCGGGGAACTTCAGTGGAATCACCACGTCGATCGGAAGGCCGTTCGACTCGGACAGCTCCATGCTTCGCCATACCGCCATCTGGTGGACGAGCTCGGCGCCCGGGTACCACTTCCCGGCGACGAGAACGAGGTCCGTCTCGTGGCCGGCCTTGCGGAGCGCTCCCACGAGCTGCTCGGCGTGCGTCTCGGCGCCCCCGCGGACGAACGGCGTCTGCGGGTGGCACACAGCGATCCGCATCACCCCTCCCCGGCGGGCTTACGAGTGCGACGCCTGGGAGTCGCGCGTTCGCTCGGGGCGGTGGTGTCTCCGACACCGGCTCGATCGGCCAGACGATCCCTGAGCTGCGCGATCTCCGCTTCGGCATCCGCGAGCCGCTCGGCGAGCATCCGCGTGAGCGTGGCCAGGTCGGCGAGCAGCCGGTCGTACCGGTGAGTGACCGGCCTGAGGGCGAGATAGAAGGAAACCTTCACGTTTCGCTTCCATCGCGACGCCGAGCCGAGCAGCGGTTCCTGCCTCGGCACCCGCGAGCGGGAGTCCGCGCGGAGCGCCGCGGCGAAGTCGTGGAGCGCGATTCGGAGCTGTCGTGTGCTTCCGCTCTCGGCCGTCGTCGGATCGCCCGCCCAGTAGAGCTCGCGCTCGAGGATGCGCCGGGCGTCGTCGTCGTTCGGCGGAACGGGCTCGGCCATGTGCGCGCGAGCCTACCAACGCGCGGATCGCTCACGGCTCGTCGATACGATGCCCAACCATGCAAGTCGTCATCGACGCGCGGTCGGCGACAGCGCCCCACCGAACCGGGGTCGGGCGCTACACGTGGCAGCTCGTTCGTCGGCTCCCGGTGGTCGACCCCTCGACGCGATACGTGGCCTGGTACCTGAACGCCGGCGGCGTCCTGACCCGCCGCCGGTTCTTCCCGGACGTCGATGCCTCGAACCTGATCGAGCACGGCACGCCGATCCCCGCGAGGTGGTTCAACCGAGCCGTCGCCCGGCTCGATCTTCCGCGCATGGAGTGGTTCGTCCGGGGCGACGCCGTGTTCGGGCCGAACTTCGTTCCGCCGCCGACGCGCGCGCAACGCGTCGTCGTTACCGTTCACGACCTCGGGTTCCACTTGTTGCCGTCGACAGCGCTGCACGCCGTGCCGTGGTGGCTCCGCACTCTCGAGCGAACGCTGACCGCGGGAACGCGGGTCATCGTCCCGTCGAACGCCACGGCGGACGACGTCCAGGAACATTACGGCGTGGAACGAGATCGCATCGAGGTGATCCCCCTCGGCGTCGACGCTAACGTCTTCCACCCACGCGACCACGACGACGTTCGCGGCGTGCGCGACCGCTACGGGATCGACGGGCCGTATGTTCTGTTCGTCGGTCTCGAGGGCCGGAAGAACTTGCAAGGGATGCTCGACGCGTTCGCTCGCGTGCAGGGCTCCGTTCGCCCGCGTCTCGTTCTTGCCGGAAGGAGGCCATGGGATCCGAACCACCGTGACACCGTCGCGGAAGCGTTGGCGCGTGTTCCCGCCAACGTGCGCGACGACATCACGCTGACGGGATACGTGTCCGAGCACGACGCCTCGGCGCTACTCGCCGGCGCGGAGCTGCTGGCGTACCCCTCGCTGTACGAGGGGTTCGGGCTTCCAGTTCTGGAGGCGATGGCATCCGGCACGCCGGTGCTCGCGTCGAACGTTTCGTCGCTCCCCGAGCTCGCCGACGGCGCTGCCGTGCTCGTCGATCCCCACGATCCCGACGCGATCGCCGCGGGCATCGAGTCACTCCTTCAGGACGCGGCGCTCCGCGCGCGTCTTCGGAGCGCGGGTCTCGAACGCGCGCGTGCGTACGACTGGGACGTAACCGCGCGTCGAACGGCCGGCGTCCTGCGCTCGGCCGCCGCGGGTTAGCACGGTGAACGGAACGAACGCCGTGCGGTCCCTCGGAGACAAGAGGGGTCGTCCCTGATGCGGATCCTGCTCGTCGGTCCGTACCCGCCGAGGCACTGCGGGATCGGCGCGTACGTCGCCGCGCAGGCGACGCGGCTGCGCGACGAGGGTCACGATGTCGTCGTCCTCTCGCCGCCGGACGGCCACGGCGACGTGCGGCTCCCGTTTATCGGCGGTTCCGCGTTCCGTCAGGCCGCGCGGATCGCGGGAAGGTTCGACCGGATCGTCGTCCACTTCGAGCCGGGTCTGTACTTCCGGCCGCGAACGCCGGTCCTGCACGTGATCACGGCGGCGTCGCTGCTGTGGCTCGTCGCCCGCCGGCCGAACGTCGAGATCCTGGTTCACGAGGCGACGGCGCCGCCCTCTCGCCTTCGCCCCGACTACCGTTTGCTGGGACTGGCCTTCGCCCGGGCGCGGCTCTTGTTCCATACCGACGCCGAACGTCGCGCGCTTGAGCGCGACTACGGCATCCGAACGAACGCGACACTCGTACCGCATACGGCCTCCGTCACGGTCCACGCGGTACTCCGACGAGACGAGGCTCGCGCCCGTCTCGATCTCGGACCGGAGCGTCCCGTGTTCGTGTGTGCGGGGTTCATCCACCCGGACAAGGGGTTCGACCGCGCCGTTCGCGCGTTCGGGATCGCGGGCTCTCCGGGACGTCTGTACGTCGTCGGCTCGGTGCGAACCCCGACGACCGCCACGCTCGGCTACGTCGACGAGCTTCGAGCGCTCTGCGACCAAACCAGCGGCGTGACGATGATCGAGCGCTACGTCTCGGACGCCGAGTTCGACGAGTGGATCACCGCGGGTGATGCCGTCGTGTTCCCGTACCGGCGAGCGTGGTCGTCGGGCGCGCTGGCCCGGGCACAGCGGCTGGGGACGCCGGCGTTCGTCGCCGACGTCGGTGGCCTGGCCGAACAAGCCGGTCCCAACGACGTCGTGTTCGATTCGGAAGAAGGACTGGCCAGGTTGCTGGCTCGGCCGGTAGCACCCGCGGCAGCGCCGTAGGTGTTCGGCGTGCAAGTAGCATCTGAGACGGTGGAGCGGCTTCGGTACCTCGTGATGACGTCGCTCGCGCGGTTTCCGGTCGTTGCGCTTCCGTTGACACGGCTCCGAGGCGAGGGCGTCGTCGTCGACGAGCGGACCGACCTCGTGGTGGAGTCGTTCCCCAGATGCGCGTCGTCGTTCGCGCTCGCGACGATCAATCTGGCACAGGCGCCACGTGTCCTCCATGTCGCCCATCACACCCACGCGCCGGCGAACGTGTTGCGCGCGATCGATCTCGCCGTACCGGCGCTCGTGTTGATCCGATCGCCCG
>DASUQY010000194.1:0-6330 GCA_036280315.1 Actinomycetota bacterium | reverse complement strand
AGGTGGGGACCGCGATGCTGGTGAACCCATCTGCCCCGGTCGAGATCGCACGGGGCATCGCGTCCTACCTGAAGGAGAAGGGAATCTCCTCGCCGGCCGAACTCAGGGGGAGGCTCCGCGTTCGAGGCGAACCGGCCGGAGAAGCAGCCTCGTGATCCCGCGACCGGCCAATCCGCTCGTCGTGGCGCTCGACACGTCGGACGTTACCGGGGCCGAGGCACTGGCGCGGCGCCTCGGTTCCGAGGTCGCGCTGCTGAAGGTGGGGCTGGAGCTGTTCACCTCGGGCGGCGCCGGCGCGGTCGCGGCGGTCCGCGACATCCGGCCGGTCCTCCTCGATCTGAAGCTTCACGACATCCCGAACACCGTCGAGCGCGCGGCGTTCAACGCGGGTCGACTGGGCGTCGAGATGCTCACGGTTCACGCGCTGGGCGGTGAAGCGATGGTCGCCGCGGCCGTGCGTGGGTCGGCGGACGGGGCGCGCGACGCGAGTTTCGAGCGGCCGCTCGTCGTGGCGGTCACGGTCCTCTCGAGTATCGCCGGGGAGGGACTCGCGTCGCCGGCATCGCTCGCGTTCGAGGCCAAGGCAGCCGGCGCGGACGGCGTCGTCGTATCCGGCGAGGACGTCTCCGTCGTCCGGGAGGTGACGGGCGAGGAATTCTGTCTCGTCGTCCCGGGCATCCGGCCGGCTGGATCGAACGGTCACGATCAGATTCGGATCCTGACGCCGGAGGAAGCGATCGAAGCCGGAGCCGACTACATCGTCGTCGGTCGACCGATCACTTCGTCGAGCGATCCGGCGGGAGCTGCGCGAGCCATCCTCGGCTCGATCCGCTGACGAACGAAAACCGCAGGTGAGCGCGCATGCGTCGCGTTGCTGGCCCCGACGGCCGTGTCTATACTCGCCGGGTTTCCGGCCCCGATGCCAAGATCGCCAAGATCCAGAGAAAAGGAGTGCGTATGCCGCTTCCCGTCCTGACGGAGGAACAGCGCAAGCAGGCTCTCGAGAAGGCCGCCGAGGCGCGAAGGAAGCGGGCAGAGCTCAAGGGCCAGCTGAAGTCGGGGAAGCTCACGCTCACCGACGTGCTGTCCCGCGAGGGCGACGACACCGTCGGCAAGATGAAGGTGTCCACGGTTCTGGAGTCGCTCCCGGGCGTGGGGAAAGTCCGGGCGCGGAAGATCATGGAGCGCCTCGACATATCCGCGAGTCGTCGCGTTCGCGGACTCGGCGCGAAGCAGCGCGATTCGCTCCTCGGCGAGTTCGCCAAGAAGTAGCGCCGCGATCGAACGTCGCGGCATCCTCTACGTCATCGCCGGGCCATCCGGCGTCGGCAAGGGCACCGTCGTTCGGCGGGTGCGCGAGCTCGTTCCGAATCTGACGGTGTCGATCTCCGTCACGACGCGAGCGCCACGCGAGTCGCTGGGGGAGCGGGACGGCGTGCACTACCACTTCGTCGACGAGGCGGAATTCGACCGGATGATCGCCGGGGGCGAGCTGCTCGAGTGGGCGGACGTTTTCGGCTCCCGGTACGGGACGCCGGCCGCGCCGATCAGGGAGATCCTGGAGCTCGGCGGAGATGCCCTCTTGGAGATCGACGTGCAGGGCGCGCGCCAGATCAGAGATGCCATGCCGAACGCCGTCCTCGTGTTCCTCGAGCCGCCATCCCTCGAGGAGCTCGAACGCAGACTCCGCTCGCGGGGCACCGAAGACGACGCCCGTCTCGCCCGTCGACTCCAGAAGGCGAGCTCAGAGCTCGAGCAACGGGATTGGTTCGACCACGTCGTCGTGAACGACGACGTCGAACGAGCGGCGAAGCGGGTCACTGCTATCATCGAGACGTCCCGGACACCACGGGACAACTCATCTCTGGAGGATCCGTGATCGATCCCAAGATCGACGACCTGCTCGCACAGGTCGACTCCAAATACACGCTGGTCATCCTCGCCGCCAAGCGCGCGCGAGAGATCAATTCGTACTACAACCAGCTCGGCGAGGGCCGCGCGGAGTTCATCCCGCCGCTCGTCGAGACCGGGCTGAAGAACAAGCCGCTCTCGATCGCGCTCGAGGAGATCGCCGACGGCGACATCTCTGCGGAGCGCCCGGAGGAATCCGTCGTCAAGTAGGCCGCCTCCCCGAGGAGGGTGGGCGCGGGGGTAGGGAGTGAGCGTTCTTCGAACCCTCGCGAGAAGATGGATACCGTGGAAGCGAGCGGCCGTTCCGTCCTGATGAGTCGGCGGCTGCTGCTCGGCGTCACGGGCGGCATTGCTGCGTACAAGGCATGCGTCCTCACCCGGCTGCTCCGGCTGCGAGGCGCATCGGTGCGGGTCGTGATGACGGGCACCGCGGAACGGTTCGTCGGTCCGGCGACGTTCGCGGCGCTCACCGATCACCGCGTCTACACCGATCTGTTCGACGACGATCCCGGCCGCGTCTTGCACGTGCGACTGGCGCATGAGGCAGACATCGTCGTCGTCGCGCCGGCCACGGCAAACGTGATCGCCAAGCTCGCGTTCGGGATCGCTGACGACCTGCTCACTTCGACGTTGCTCGAGGCGCGATGCCCGTTCGTCGTCGCTCCGGCGATGCACACGGGCATGTGGGAGCACGAGGCGACGCAGGCCAACATCGCCGCGCTCGCCGAACGCGGTGTCCGGGTCGTCGGACCGGCACGCGGCTCTCTCGCGGCGGGCGACGAGGGTGTCGGACGGATGAGCGAACCGGACGAGATCCTCGCTGTCATCGAGGACGTGCTCTCGCGTGGCAAGGACCTCGCCGGTCGTCGCGTCGTCGTCTCGGCCGGTCCGACGTGGGAGCCGATCGATCCCGTTCGGTTCGTGGGAAACCGTTCGACCGGGCGCATGGGGTTCGCCGTGGCCGCGGAGGCATACGGACGGGGCGCCGACGTCACGCTCGTCGTCGGCCCGGGAACAATCGAGCCGCCCGAGGGACCGCGCGTCGTGCGGGTCACGACCGCCGACGAGATGCGTCACGCCGTGTTCGAAGCCGCCGAGGGAGCCGACGCGGTCGTCATGGCTGCCGCCGTCGCCGACTTCCGTCCCGAACGAACCACGGGATCCAAGATCAAGAAAGAGGACGGGACGCCGGATCTTCGGCTGGTCCCGACACCCGACATCCTCGGCGAGCTGTCGCAAGAGGCCGGCGAACGCGTCCTGGTCGGATTCGCCGCCGAGACGGATGACGTCGAGGCAGGCGGCAGGGACAAGCTCGAACGCAAGGGCGTCGACCTGCTCGTCGCGAATCAGGTCGGTCGGGAGGGAACGGGGTTTGGCTCCGAGACAAACCGCGCCGCGATCTTCTCGCGTACCGGCGAGGACGAACCGTTCCGCGAGTGGTCAAAGCGCGAGCTCGCCGCCGTGATCTGCGACCGGCTCGTGAAGCTGCTCGCGCGATGACGGGAGATCCTTCCCTCTGTCAGCGCAACGTTCGTTGGCGGACCGGGCGCGTCTGAGGTGGCTGCTATGCTCCGCCGCGTCATGGGCGGGCGCTACCTCTTTTCCTCGGAGTCCGTGACCGAGGGGCATCCCGACAAGCTCGCCGACCAGATCTCCGACGCGGTACTCGACGCCATCCTGTCGGTGGATGCCGACGGCCGCGTCGCGTGCGAGACGCTCGTCACGACCGGTCTCGTCATGGTCGCCGGCGAGATCACGACGTCCGAGTACGTCGACATCCCGCAGGTCGTCCGCGACACGATCACCGATATCGGGTACACGGACGCGAACTTCGGCATCGACGGGCACACGTGCGGCGTCATCACGTCGATCCAGGAGCAGTCACCGGACATCGCCCGCGGCGTGGACGACGCCCTCGAGCATCGCGAGGGGCACTCCGCCGACGAGCTCGACACGCTCGGCGCCGGCGACCAGGGGATGATGTTCGGATTCGCGTGCCGCGAGACCGACGAGCTGATGCCGTTGCCGATCGCCTTGGCGCATCGCCTGGCCAAGCGCCTCGCCGACGTCCGTAAGGCGGGGGTCGTGCCGTACCTTCGGCCCGACGGCAAGAGTCAGGTCTCGATCGAGTACCAGGGCGGTGTGCCCACCCGGGTCGACACCATTCTCCTGAGCGCCCAGCACCGCGAGGAAGTGGACGTCGAGACGCTGCTCGGGCCGGACATGAGGGCTGAGGTGATCGATCCGGTCCTACGCGAGCACGAGATCGACGCCGACGATGTGCGCGTCCTGGTGAACCCGACCGGTCGGTTCGAGATCGGCGGACCCAAGGCCGACACCGGTCTCACAGGCCGGAAGATCATCGTCGACAGCTACGGAGGGATGGCGCCGCACGGCGGCGGCTGCTTCTCCGGCAAGGACCCGACGAAGGTCGACCGCTCGGCGGCGTACATGGCGAGGTTCGTCGCCAAGAACCTCGTCGCGGCGGGACTCGCCGACCGTCTCCAGATCCAGGTCGCGTATGCGATCGGTACGGCACATCCCGTGTCGTTCGCGATCGACACCTTCGGGACCGAGCAGGTCGACCCCGTTCGCATCGTCGACGTCGTTCGGGAGGCGTTCGACTTCCGGCCGGGGGCCATCATTCGCGACCTCGATCTTCGTCGACCGATCTATCGCGAGACGGCCGCGTACGGCCATTTCGGGCGGAAGGAGTTCGCGTGGGAGTCGATCGATCGCGCGGATGATCTCCGCCGCGCGCTCGAGTAACGAGCCCGCCCCCAGTCCACCCGGGGGGCCAAACGCTCGCCCTTCGGGCTCGCTTCTGCGGCCCCCCGCACCCCCCACGCGCGAGCGTTCGGTCGAGATCCTCTCGGGTCCGGTCGCGGTCTGCGTCGACCGGCCCGTGCTGTCGCTCGACCGTCCGTTCACGTACGAGCTCGATGGTGACCTCGGCGGCGGCGTGGGGTCGCTCGTCCAGGTGCCGTTCCACGGCAGGCTCGTCCGGGGATGGGTGCTCGGCCGGACCGACGACGTGCCCGAACGCATGCTGCGCGTCCGTCGCGTCGTCTCGCCCGTTCGGCAGTTCGACGCTTCGATGCTCGAGCTCTGCCGTTGGGTGAGCGGACGCTATGTCGCGCCGCTGGCGTCGGTCATCACGAGGTCCCACCCGCCGAGAGTTGCGTCGGAGGACTCCCGACCCCGCGTCGCCTACGACGCGCCGCACGTCGACGTTCGATCGGATGTCCTCGCCGGCTACGTCAACGGCGACACGCTCGCGGTCGCAATCCGTGACGGCACCGGGACGTTCGTCGTGCGGAACGCGCCCGGCGAGGAAGCCGCGATCGCCGTTGGCTGCATCGCCGGCGCACACGCAGCAGGCAAAACCGCAATCCTCATCGTGCCGGAGGTCGACCCGGTGCCAGCAACGGTTGCGGCCGTCCTCGATGCGTTCGGCGACGGCGTCGCATGCTTCTTCGGCGGCGACAAGCGCTCGCGTTATCGGATGTGGCTCGACATCGCGCGCGGGCGCTATCCGGTCGTCGTCGGCACGCGCGCGGCGGTGTTCGCGCCGCTGCGCGATCTCGGTGTCGTGGTCGTCTCCCGCGAGCAGCACGTGCTGCACCGCGAGGAGCGCTCGCCGTACTTTCACGTACGGGAGGTCGCGGCGGCCCGGGCGCGGATACAACCGGCGACGTGCGTGTTGCTTTCCGTGATGCCGTCGCTCGAGGCGTTGGCGCTCGACCACGTCGACGTCGAGCCGAGAGAGAGGACGTGGCCGCCCGTGGAAGTGGTGAAGCCGGGGCCTGAGGGGCGCGCTCCTCGGTTGGTGGCGTCGTTGCGCTCCGCAATGCGCGCGTTCCTGTACGAGCCGCTGCGAGGATACGGCGTCGCGCGCGTGTGTCGCGCGTGCGGCGAGCCCGCGGCGTGCGCCGCGTGCGGCGGCGCGCTTCGCTCGGAGGGGGGAGCGATGCGTTGCGTAGTGTGCGGAGCGGACGCGCGCTGCCCGAACTGCGGCTCGTCGAACTTCGGCATCGTGCGCGGAGGCGCCGAGCGCGTCGAGGAATGGGCACGCGGCGTCGCGTCGGTTCCTGTGACCCATCTCGCGCCTGGCGACACGAGCAGGCCGCCGGGCGACGGGGAGGTCGTGGTCGGTGGTATCGACGCGGTGAAGGACTTCGGCGCGCTCGGTCTCGACCTCGTCGGCATCCTGGACGCGGACGCATCGCTCCGCCGTCCGGGCATCGCGGCGCGGGAGCGTGCACTCTCGACGTGGGCGGAGGTCGCGGCATGGGCCGCGCCCAACGGTCGAGTGATCGTGCAGACGACACATCCGAACGACCCCGCGGCCCAGGCGCTCGTCGTCGGCAAACCCGACCGGTTCGGGAGGACGGAGCGCACGCGCCTCGAGGAGGCCGG
>DASUQY010000193.1:0-4563 GCA_036280315.1 Actinomycetota bacterium | reverse complement strand
TAGTTCGTGAACAGGCTGTAGGCGATGAGCCCGACGCCGAGCGCGATCGAGACGGCGGTCGCGGCGTCGCTGTCGGAGAACTGGAATATCCACGGTGCGGCGATCAGCACGGCGCCGACGATGTAGTCGAGAGGCGCGTGGAAGCGCGTGGGGATGAAGCGCATGGAGGACTCCTTTGCGTGGAACGACGGTCGGTTACGCGGCTGATTCGACCGCCACGCCGCTCCGGTTCAGCGGGCTGCGAACCGCATCAGCCGCCGAGTCGCTCGTCGATCCGAACCACCACGGTGTCTCCCGCTTCCTTCCCGATCGCCTTCCGCATCTCGGCCTTCACGGGGAGCTTGTGCGTCCCGTCCCCCATCGCCATGAAGGAGCTTCGGAACGGTCTGCCGTCGATCCTCCCGCGCACCTTGACGAGTCCCCGCGTGCCGAAGACCTCGACCGACCGCGGCCAGACGACGTAGGTCCATCCGCCTTTCGCGGGGCTCTTCTGGAGCGTGGCTTCGAACTTCTCGTTCATCGCAGCCTCCTCTGCGTCAGTGCTCATTGGACTGCCGAGGGCGCGCAAACTCATCGCAAGGTTCTGGTTGACATGACCAAAACTAGGTGCTACGGTAACAGTCATGACGACTAGAACTCGGGGCGGACAGCCGCCTGCAGGGTACGACCCGTCGCAGTTCCCACCCTTCGCCGTCACGGTCGACGTGGTGATCCTGACGATGTCCGAAGGAGCCCTCCACGTGCTCCTCGTCCGCCGTGGCGAGGCCCCGTTCGAGGGCATGTGGGCCATACCGGGCGGGTTCAAGCGGCCGGCCGAGACGCTCGACGGCGCGGCGAAGCGCGAGCTCGCCGAGGAGACCGGCGTCGATGCCGCTCCAGTCTTGAAGCAGTTCCGTGCCTACGGCGATCCGGGCCGGGATCCGCGGATGAACGTCGTCACCGTCGCGTACCTGGCAGTCCTTCGGGACGTCGGGGCGATCGAGGCGGGGTCGGATGCGGCGGACGCCTCGCTGCTCCCCGTCTCCGACGTCCTGAACGGCCAGGTCGACCTCGCCTTCGACCATCTGCGGATCCTCCGCGACGCGGTCGAGCGCATTCGCGTCGAGCTCGAGGTCTCGGGGATCGCGACCGCGTTCGTCGGCTCGACGTTCACGATGGCCGAGCTCCGCGCCGTGTACGAGGCGATCTGGGGCGTGCAGCTCGACGCGGCGAACTTCCGGCGCAGCATCGTCGCCGAGGATGGCTGGGTGATCCCGACGGGACGCCGCGCGCGCCCCGGATCGACCGGCGGACGACCGGCGGAGCTCTATCGCGCGGGCCGCGCCTGGAAAGCGGGCGGCCCCATCCACCGTGCGCCCCGCACGGACGAGAGGGCGTGAGAGGCATGCGAGCAGTCGTCCACGACCGGTACGGACCGCCCGAGGTGCTGCGAATCGACGACGTCCCGCGTCCCATGCCTGCCGAGAACGAGGTGCTCGTGAAGGTGCGCGCGAGCACGGTTACCCGCTCCGATTGCGGGTTCCGCGGCGCCGACCCGTTCTTCTCTCGCTTCTTCACCGGTCTTCGCAGGCCGAAGCAGCGCATCGCAGGCACGGAGCTCTCGGGCGTCGTCGAGGAGGTCGGCTCGGCCGTCACCGGCTTCGAGGTGGGCGACGAGGTCTTCGGGCTTCGCTCCGGCGCGAATGCCGAGTACGTCTGCGTTCGCGAGCAGGGCGCGCTGGCGCACAAGCCGGCGAGCCTGAGCTTCGAAGAGGCCGCGGCACTCTCGGACGGCGCGAGCATCGCACGCGCATGCCTGGCGCCTGCCGATCTCGGTCCAGGAAAGCGCGTCGTCGTGTACGGCGCCTCCGGTGCGATCGGAACCGCCGCGGTGCAGCTCGCGAAGGCAACGGGCGCGCACGTGACCGCCGTGTGCAACACGAAGAACGTCGACCTGGTGCGATCGCTCGGCGCCGACGTCGTCGTCGACTACACGCAGGAGGACTTCACGAAGAACGGCGAGACGTACGACGTCGTCTTCGACGCAGTCGGCAAGACGTCGTTCAGGCGCTGCCGACACTCGCTGAAGCCGGGCGGCATATACCTCGAGACCGACCTCGGGTACTTGTGGCACGTCCCGCTCCTCGCTCTGGCCACGCGCGTCATCGGGAGCAAGCGAGTGACGCTCCAGATCCCGAAGTACACGAAGGAAGACGTCTCGCACGTCAAGGAGCTCGTCGAGGCCGGCAGGTACCGCCCAGTCGTCGACCGCGTCTATCCGCTCGAGCAGGTCGTCGAGGCCACGAAGTACGTCGAGACTGGCCAGAAGACGGGAAACGTTGTCCTGACGCTGGACGGCAAGGGCTCATGAGAGCAGTCGTCCACGACCGGTACGGGCCGCCGGAGGTCCTGCGAATCGAGACGCTCGAGCAGCCCGTCCCCGGAGACGACGAGGTGCTCGTCAAGGTCCGCGCGACGACGGTCACGCGCACCGACACCGGCCTGCGTAGCGCCGAGTACTTCATCAGCCGCTTCGTAACCGGCCTCCGCCGGCCGAAGCAGAGGGTTCTCGGCGTCGAGCTCGCGGGTGAGGTCGAGCGGGTCGGGGCCCGTGTGAGCGAGTTCGCCGTCGGCGACCGTGTCTTCGGCGTACGAACGGGCGCACACGCGGAGTACGTCACGCTCCCGGAGAACGGAGCGCTCGCGCTCATGCCGGCTCACCTCACGTTCGAGGAGGCCGCTGCCGTATGCGATGGAGCAGCGCTCGCCCTGTCTTGCTTGCGGAAGGCAGGCCCGCTGGACGGACGGCGCGTGCTGGTCTACGGCGCGTCGGGATCCGTCGGTACGGCGGGAGTGCAGCTCGCCAAGCATTTCGGCGCGCAGGTCACCGCCGTGTGCAACACGAAGAACGTCGACCTCGTGCGCTCGCTCGGCGCCGACGTGGTCGTCGACTACACACGAGAGGACTTCACGAAGAACGGCGAGACGTACGACGTCGTCTTCGACGCCGTCGGCAAGACGTCGTTCAGGCGCTGCCGACACTCGCTGAAGCCGGGCGGCGTCTACCTCGAGACCGACCTCGGGTTCATGTGGCACGTCCCGCTCCTCGCTCTGGCCACGCGCGTCATCGGGAGCAAGCGGGTGGCGCTGGGGATCACGAAGTACCGCAAGGAGGACGTCGAGCTCCTCAAGGTGCTCATCGAGAACGAGGAGTACCGGCCGGTCGTCGACCGGACCTACCCGCTGGACGACGTGGTCGAAGCGTCGAGGTACGTCGAGACCGGGCAGAAGACCGGCAACGTCGTTATGACGGTCGCAGGTGCCGAGGCGGAGGGGGAGTCGTGAAGGCGATCGTCCACGACCGCTACGGACCGGCCGAAGTGCTGCGGGTCGCCGAGGTCGATCGCCCCGAGCCTGCAGACGACGAGGTCCTCGTCCGCGTCCACGCGACGACGGTCACGCGCACCGACATTCACATGCGTATGGCGAAGCCGTTCATCTGGCGCTTCATGCTCGGGCTGCGGCGCCCCAGGAACCGCATCCTCGGTACGGAGTTCGCCGGCGAGGTTGCGGCCGTCGGGGCGAAGGTGACGGAGTTCGAGGTCGGCGACCGGGTGTTCGGCTTGCGGAACGGAGCGCATGCGGAGTACGTCTCCGTCGGCGAGAGCCGCCTCGTCGCACACATCCCCGACGGCATGTCGTTCGTGGAGGCTGCGGCGGTCGCGGACGGCTTCAACCAGGGATTCGGCCCCTTGCACCACGCGAACGTCGACGACACGACGCGCCTGCTCGTCTACGGCGCCTCCGGCTCGTGCGGCACCGCCGCCGTGCAGGTCGGCAAGCACTACTTCGGTGCGCACGTCACAGCGGTCTGCAACACGAAGAACGTCGACCTGGTGCGGTCGCTCGGCGCCGACGAGGTGATCGACTACCTGGAGGACGACTTCACCGAGAGCGGCAGCACGTACGACATCGTCTTCGACGCCGTCGGCAAGCACTCGTTCCTCCGCTCACGGCGCGTGCTGGCCGAACGCGGGAGCTACATCGCGACGGACCGGCTCTACAACTTTCCGCTCGCGTGGCTGACCAAGCTATTCGGGAAGAAGAAGGTGCGCTTCTTCGTCGAGCGACCGACCCGGACGGATCTTCTGCTCCTCAAGGAGCTGATCGAGGCCGGGAAGTACCGCGCCGTCGTCGACCGCACGTATCCGCTCGAGGACGTCGTCGAGGCGACCCGCTACGTCGAGAGCTGGCAGAAAACCGGGAATGTGGTGCTGACCCTGAACGGCGGTGCCCGATGAAGGCGGCGGTGCGCGCGCGCTACTGCACTCCGGAGGAGGTGGAGGTCCGGGAGCTGGAGAAGCCGGTTCCGGGCGACGACGACGTGCTCGTGCGAGTCCGCGCGGCGGGGCTGAACATCCTGGACTGGTACGGGGTCACGGGCCGACCGTGGGTCAGCCGCGTGTCGACTGGGCTCCGGGCGCCGAAGGAGCACCGGCTCGGCGTCGACTACGCGGGCACGGTGGAGGCAGTCGGCCGGAACGTCACGGACTTCGAGAGCGGGGACGAGGTGTTCGGCGCACG
>DASUQY010000192.1:0-2185 GCA_036280315.1 Actinomycetota bacterium | reverse complement strand
GTCCTCGGCACCTGCGCCGTGGGCCGTCGAGTCCGTCAACGGCCCGATGATCTTGAGTTGCTCGATGATCGAGCCCGGCCAGCCGTGAGTCACGATGACCGGCAACGCGCCCTCATGCTTGGAGCGAACGTGGATGAAGTGGATGTCGACACCATCGATCTCCGTGATGAACTGCGGCAGGGCTTGCAGCCTGGACTCCACGCGGCGCCAGTCGTAGTCGGTCGCCCAACGACCCGCGAGCTCGCGCATCGTCTCCAGCTGCACGCCCTGCGACTGATCCGTGACGGTCTCGCGATCCGGCCAACGCATCGCCCCGATACGTCTTCGCAGGTCATCGAGCGCCTCTTGCGGGACGTCGATCTGGAAATCGCGGATCGTGTCGTGGACAACGGTGACGTTGTCTTGCGTGCTTGTGTCGGACACCTGCGTCCTCCTTCCCGAGGGCCCGTTCCCGAGGGGCCGCGGGCTGCCCCCTACCCGGAGTGAACACTACGCCCGGTCCGAGATGTCGTTTCGTGCCGATAACGGACTGATCGCGCGAGGGTCGATCCCGCGGTCGCAGGCCGTGTGCGTTTGTCGTTCCAAGCGGCAAACCGTGAAGATGCGCCCGTGGACGCACCGGAGACCGCGACCTCGTTCGGGCGCGAGCAGCCGCGGGTCGGCTGGCTCGCCAACGGCGCCACGCTTCTCGCAAGGATCGGCGCCGATCCCGCAGACGACGAGGATCTGCGCCACAAGAAGGCACTCCTCGTCCTGATCGCGGTCGTTATCATGCCCATCTCCGTCGTGTGGGGCATCCTGTACCTCGCTCTCGGTTCGGCGGTGGGTATCGCTCCGCTCGTCTACTTCGCCGTCTCGCTCGGGTCCCTGGTGGTATTCGCGCGAACCCGGAGCTTCCGCTTCCTCCTCGTCGTTCAGCTCCTGGATATCCTCGTCGCGCCGACGGCCGGTGGGCAGATGCTCATCGGCGGGTTCCTTCCCTCCGGAGGGGTTGGGCTGTGGGGAATCCTGGCTCCGCTCGGAGCGCTCGTCTTCCTCGAGGTTCGTCAGGCCGTCCGATGGTTCGGTGCGTTCGTGTTCGTCTTCGTGCTCACGGGGGTCCTGGGCGAGGTCCTCTTCGTCGACGCGGACCTTCCTGTGTGGTTCACGAGCACGATGCTGGCTCTCAACGTCATCGGCGCTGGCTCGGTGGCCTTCACGCTGCTCGCGTCGTTCGCCAACCAGCGCAACAGGGCGCTGACGGCGCTCAGGACCGAGCAGGCGAAGTCCGAAGCGCTCCTCACCAACGTCCTGCCGAGCTCGATTGCGGAGCGGCTGAAGGTCGCCACCCAGACGATCGCGGACCACTTCGATGCGGCCACCATCCTGTTCGCCGACGTCGTGGATTTCACGCCGCTCGCGCGGCGCCTTCCACCCGCCGACGTCGTCGGCATCCTCGACCAGCTGTTCTCCCACTGCGACACGCTCGTCGAGCGGCACGGGCTCGAGAAGATCAAGACGATCGGCGATTGCTACATGGCCGTAGCGGGCCTGCCCGTGCCGTGCGCCGACCACGCGCGCAGGACCGCACTCCTGGCGCTCGACATGCGGGAGATGCTCGCGACGTCGGCGATCGCCGGACAAGCGAGACTCGAGCTGAGGATCGGCATCAACTCTGGCCCCGTCGTCGCCGGGGTAATCGGCACGAAGCGGTTCCTCTACGACCTCTGGGGTGACACCGTGAACACCGCGAGCCGGATGGAGGAGCATGGCACGCCCGGCGAGATACAGATCACGAGCGCGACGTACGAGCTGCTCAAGGATGAGTTCTTCTGTAAGGAACGCGGAACGATTTCGGTCAAGGGACAGGGCGAGATGGAGACGTGGTACCTCGTAGGGTCCCGGTCGGATCACCCTCGCACGGCATAGACGCTCTGATGAGCGGCAACGAGATACGCGATGGAGTAACGCTCACCAACCTCGATCAACCATTGTTCGGGGACGCGAACGCGACGAAGCGCGATCTGGTGAACTACGTCGACGCCCTTTCCGATCGACTGAGCGCGGTTCTGTTCAACCGGCCGCTCTCGGTGATCCGAACTGTCCGCGGTGGGCCACCGTTCATGCAGAAGAACGTTCCCAAGTACACACCTGAGTGGGTGCGCACCGTGTCGCTGTGGGCGGAAACCTCCAAGCGCGACGTCTC
>DASUQY010000191.1:0-23223 GCA_036280315.1 Actinomycetota bacterium | reverse complement strand
CCGCGTCGAGGCGAGCGACGCCACGCGCTCGAACGGCACGTTTCGCTGGAACACCACGATGGCGTGGCCGAGCTGGTCGATGCCGCGTCGTCCCGCGCGACCCGTCAGCTGCGTGTACTCACCAGGTGTGAGCAGCTCGTGACGCTCGCCCTGGAACTTCCACAGGTCCTCGATCACCACCGACTTCGCGGGCATGTTGATGCCGAGCGACAGCGTCTCGGTGGCGAACACGATCTTCACCAGACCGGCCTCGAAAAGCTCCTCGACGGTCTCCTTGAACACCGGAAGCATCCCGGCATGGTGCGCCGCGATCCCGGCGGCGAGCGCGTCCTGGAACTCGTAGAAGCCGAGCGTCTTGAGGTCTTGCTCGTCCATCCACGCGGCCCGCATCTCGGCGAACTCGCGGATGCGCCCGGCCTCCTCGTACGTCGTCAGCCTGATGCCCGCTGCCATGAGCCACTCGACGCTCCGATCGCACCCCGCCCGACTGAACACGAAGTAGATCGCCGGGAGCATCGCGCTCTCGGCGAGCACGTCGGCGACCTCCTCGCGCTTGGGGACGTAGACGCGGCGATGACCTTCACGCGGACGAGGGATCCGGTGGTGCTGCAGCGTGGACGAACCACGCCGGTAGTACGTCTTGTATCGGACCTCCTCGCGGTCGAGCGAGATGAGGTACGGGTTCGGCATCGGCTGCCTGTCCTGGTCGACGTGCATCGGGTGCAGGTCGTGACCCACCAGGTAGTGGTGCTCGAGGGGAACCGGCCGTCGCTCCTCGATGACCACGCGGGTCGGGCCGCGGAGCGTTCCGATCCACTCGCCGAACTCCTCTGCGTTGGAGATCGTCGCCGACAGACACACGACCGAGACCGACAACGGAAGGTGGATCAAGACCTCCTCCCATACGCCGCCGCGGTACGGGTCCTGGAGGTAGTGCACTTCGTCCATCACCACCGAGATCAGCCCGTCCAGCGTGTCGCTTCGCTCGTACAGCATGTTCCGCAGCACCTCGGTGGTCATGACGACGACGGGCGCCTCACCGTTGATCGTGTTGTCCCCTGTGAGCAAGCCCACCTTCGCGGCGCCGTATCGAGCAACCAGGTCGCCGAATTTCTGGTTCGAGAGCGCCTTCAACGGCGTCGTGTAGAAGCACTTGCCTTCGTTCTCGAGTGCGCGCTCGACCGCGTACTCGGCGACGACCGTCTTGCCGGAGCCGGTCGGCGCGGCCACGAGCACCGATTCCCCCTCCGCGAGCGCCTCGATCGCCGAGAGCTGAAACGGGTCGAGCGCAAACGGGTACCGCGCCGCGAAGCGCTGCGGATCGGTCACCTGCGCGGATGGCATGTGTCGTCCCTGCTGAGAGTCACGGGTCGAGTCTACGGTCGGCCTCGCCGGGGCTCGGCCGCCGAATCGTCAGGCGAGGCCGGAGGCGCGGACGTGCTGGAGAAGCAACCGGTCGAACTCGCCCGGCGCCTCGAGATTCGACAGGTGTCCCGCGCCGTCGATCACGTGGAGCTCGGCGCCGGCGATCTCCTCTGCCATCGCCGACGAGACGTCGGGTGGGATGAGACGATCCGCGGTCGAGGTGATCACCAGGGTCGGCACGTCGATCGTCGCCAGGTCGGGTGTCGAATCCGGCCGCTCCGCCATCCCCAACGCCGCGGCGGCGATCGCCTCCGGGGTCTGATCGGCGATCCACGCGCGAACGCGCTCGAACAGCTCGGCCGGCGCGTCATCGGCGAGGAGCGGCGGCGGCTCGTCGGCCAGGACGTTCCCCTTCGCCCGCAGGCGTTCGGCGAGCGCCCGCCTCTTGCCTGCCCCGTCGGGCGTGTCCTCGACGGCGCGCGTGTTCGCGAGGACGAGTCCGAGCACGCGATCCGGGAAACGCCTCCACAGCTCGAAGGCGACGTAGCCGCCCATCGACAGCCCGCACACGAGCGCTCGGTCGATCCCTGCGCGTTCGAGCTCCGAGAGCGTCCGTTCGGCCGCCGTTCGCATGGTCATGACGGCACCCGCCGGTTCGGAATCGCCGAATCCCGGCAGATTCGGCGCGACAACGCGGACTTCGTTCGGGAGCGCGGCAAGTTGCGGTTCCCACATCCGCGCGTCGAGCGGCCACGCGTGCAGCAGGAGGATCCCGTCGGGCATCGGTCAGCCGGTCGGCCCGACGGGCTCGAAGACGTCGGCAGCCGCTTGCGCCTCGACGTAGTCGGCGTACGCGCGGGCGAACGTGTCCTCCGCCACGGCGAACAGGTCGTCGGCGCTCGCGAGCAGCTCCTGCCTTTCAGAGGGGTCGTCGAACGCGATGGCCATCGTGACGAGCCGTGCCGCCTGCTCGTACAGCTTCATGGCTCGGGCGAGCTCGCTCTGCGAGTCGAGCATGTACACCACGAACTCGCGCGAGAACCCGCGGTCGCGGATGAAATCGGCTACCGGGACGTCCTCGATCAGGCTCGCGGCACTCCTCGCCGACGACGCCGTGTCCTCGGCAACTGTCCCGGCTTGATCGAGTGCCGCTTCGTCCGCGCCGTTCGCCGAGATGACCGGCAACGTGGTGCCCAGGTCGGGAAAGGCGTCGAATCCCGCCGGTGGCTGCGGCTGCCCCACGGTCGCGAGCACGGGATCGATCTGACCCCGGTACTGATTGACCGCCGTCGCCATGCGGTCGGTCCGTTCGCGCTCCTGGGCGTCCTCGCGCTGCTGGATCAACCCCACCCCGAGCGCGACAACGAGCGCGCACACCGCCACCGTCGCGACCGAGATCCACAGCCCCCGCCGACGCAGCAGCGGGGTGCGAACCGGCACGTACGCGGGCTTCGGCCCGCGGGCGACGGTACGCGTACCGCGGCTCTTGCTCTTCCCCTTGATCGCCATACTGTCCCGTTCCCTCGACCGCTTACCGGTTCATGAGCCGGCCAACGATGATAGCGGCCTCGTAGAACAGGACCATGGGAACGGCCATCGCCAGCAGCGTGTACGGGTCGCCGCTGGGCGTGATCACCGCAGCAAAGACGAAGATCAGCAGGATCGCCGTCCTGCGCCATCCTCGCAACTGGGTGGGGCCGATCACGCCGGCCATCTGGAGGAACACGAGCGCGATCGGGAACTCGAACGACAGGCCGAACACGAAGGCGAGCAGCACAACGAAGGAAAAGAACCGATCGCCGGTGAGCAGCGGCGACGCGACGTCGCCGGCGAACCCGAGGAGGAAGCCCAGTGCCTTCGGCAGCGACCAGTAGGCGAACAACGCGCCGAGCGCGAACAGTAGCACCGAACTCACGACGAACGGGATCGCCATCCGGCGCTCTCGCTTCGTGAGGCCCGGAACGACGAACGCCCACAGCTGGTAGAGCACGACCGGGAGCGCAATGAACAGGCCCAGGTACCCGACCAGCTTCAGCTTCAGCAGCACGGCGCCCAGCGCCTCAGAGAAGAACAGCGTGCATTCGGCGGTGGGACGACGATCGAGTGGGACCGATTCGTAGTAGTCGCAGTACGGGTCGAGGAGCAGGTCAGCAACGCGGTCGTACAGGACCCACCCAACGATCGCGCCGACGGCGATCGCCGCGACGGCGATGATCAGCCGGTACCGGAGCTCCTCGAGGTGCTCGATGAGCGTCATCGAGCCCTCCGGATCCCGCCGCGGGCGCCGCCGGAGTCGCTCGGGGATCACGCGCACCCCGGCCACCCCCTACTCCGGTAGTGACGTGTCGCGTTCGCCGCCGGTGTCGTCGCCCTCCGTAACCTGCTGGGCCCCGTCCGTCACGGTCTCCGCCGCGCCATCGCGTCGCTTGGGCGTCGCGCTCGATGCCGGTCTGCTCGATCGGCTCGGAGGTCGTGGGTCCATGTCGACGCGGAACGAGCGCTCGACCTCCCTGCGGGCGCGACGGATCTCGGCGAGCCCGCGCCCGAGAGTCCGCGAGATCTCGCGCGCGTCGTCGGTACCCGACGCGGCAGCTCCCGCGGCCGCCGCCGCTCCCTTCCCGTTCGGGCCCGGCTGCGAGCGGTCGCGCGACTCGTCGAACGTCGGACGACCGTCGTCGTCGAGGTTCACCTGGATCGTCTTTCGAACCTCCTCTTGCGCCTTTCGGATCTCTCGGATGCCCCTGCCGATCGAACGACCCAGCTCGGGAAGCCGTCGCGGCCCCACGACGACGAGCGCCACCACGAGGATCAGGAGCAGCTCCTGCGGACCGATCTGGAACATCGCCTATCGCTTCCGCGCCGACTCGATCTTCTTCGCCCGAACCGATGCTCGTTCCGAGCGAGCGGCGGCCTCCTCGCCCAGGGCGGAGATCTCCTGCACGAGTGGATCGACCTCTCGCAGGAACCGACCGAGCGCTCGGCCGAGGACTTTCACGTGCCGAACGAGTCCAATCAGCACGGCCACGATGGCGACGGTCGTGATCATCGCGACCACGAGCCAGACGATCGCGGGGATGGACATGTCGGGCCCGATGCTAGCCGAGCCCTCCCCTTACTGCCGGGCGAAGAACTCCTGGATGTAGCTGTCGTCCTGCAGCTTGAAGTGGAAGTCGATGACGTCGTCGATCGTGAGGGCCGGCCCCGTCGGGAGCGGCCCTCGCGGGTCCTCGGGCTCGTCGAACAGTTCCGACGTCTCGGTGAGCACGCCTCGGCCGGCGACGTCGACGCCGGCCGACACCAGGAGCGCGACGATCTTCCGGTCGGCGCGCTTCTCGACGGCGTCCATGCACGTGGGACAGGTGAACTTGTACGTACCCTCGCGCCCACCGCGAGCGACCTTCAGCATGATCGACTCGGGTCCCATGTCGACCTCTCCGCAGCGCGGGCATGTAGTCCGGATGGTGGTCATGTCAACCGCTGTATCGGTCGCGTGGGTGACTCGCTTGAGCGCGCGAACGGTCAACCGGGCTACCCTAGACGTACCGTTTTCGCGTCCTGCGAGCGAGCTCCGCGACCCGGTCTTTCAGTTCCTTCGGCTCGACGACCTGAGCGTCGGCACCGAGCCGCAACAGCAGGCGTTCGAGCCACTCGAGTCGTCGCGCCGGCAGAGCGATCTCGAGACCACCGTCGTCGAGCTCGCTCACCGAGGTCGTTTCGTAATACTCGGCGACCCACCGAGCATCTGGTGAGAGCCGAAGTCGAACGTCGAGGTCCTCGTCGCCGCGCGTGTAGAGGGGGCGGCCGGCGCCCTCGAGCCCCCGCGGCTCGAACCGCTCCCCCGTCCGCGCGACCGAGCGGATGCGGTCAGCCCGGAACAGACGCTCGGCATCCGAGCGGTGATCCCATGCGGCCACGTACCAGTTCCCGAGGGCGACGAAGACCTCCTCCGGATCGATCTCGCGCTTGGTCGTTTCGGCCGTCGAGAGCGCGTGGTACTCGATCCGCAAACGTTCGCGTTCGGTGGTCGCGCGGCGCAGATCCTCGAGCCACTCGACCTCGCTCCCGGCGGTTGCGGCGACGCGAGCCGGAAGGCCTCCGAGCGCGTCCGGCCCGAGCGCTCCGGCCAGCTTGTCGAGCGCGGACGAGAGCGCCGGAGCCTCCTCAAGTCCCGGCGTCTCGGCGAGCTCCGTCCCCTGGAGGTAGAGCGCGAGCGCCTCGGCCCGCATCGGCCGGAGCGGCCGTGAGAAGTAGTCGGCCATGCCGATCCAGATCCGGCCGTCCTGCACGTCGACATCGATCAGGTCGCCCGGCCCGTACGGAGGCAGGCCGGAGACGAACAAGAGATCGAGGTCGTCGAGCAATTCCTGCTCCGACACGCCGAACAGCTCCATCGCCTCGTCGACCGGCGTCCCGGGGTGGCGCACCAGGTACGGAACCACCACCAGCAGACGCCGGAGCCGCTCGGACGCCTTCCTCGGCGCCGTGCGGGCGCCGTCAGACCGCGGCAAGCGCCGCCTCCAGGCGCGACACGATCTCGTCGCGGAGCTCCGGTGGCTCCAGCGCCTCCGCGTCCGGGCCGAAGGAGAGGACCCATCCGGCGAGGCTCTCGCCCGGCTGCCACGGCACCCGCACGAGTGTCCAGCCGTCCTCGCGCGTGCCGATGGCTTCAGCGGCCGCCACCCCCTTGGTGGCCAGCCATGCCACCTCGGGCGAGAACGCAACCACCGCCGCCGTCTTGGCCTCTCCCGGACCCCATGGCCCCGCCTGGACGTGGTCGGCAGCGCGGAACCCGTCCGGTGGCTCGCTCCCGTCGCCTTCGTCGGCGACGTCGGAGGCGAAGCGAGACAGCCGGAACGAGCGGATCTCGTCGCGAGCTACGTCACGCCCCACCACGTACCACCTTCCGCCGCGCAGCACGAGCCCGTACGCGTCGACCACCCGCTCAGACGTGTCGCCGCGCGCGGTGCGGTAGGAGAACCGGATCCGGCGGAGCGATGCGACGGCCTCACCCACGGCTGGCAATCGGGCGTCGCGCGCACCGCCGATCGCGCCCGTCGACCCCGCGAGCGCCGACATGATCCCGCCCTCCGCGCCGGACAGCAGCGTGCGTACCGCGTCCTCTGCGGAGCGATCGCCGGCCGCTCGCGCCGCCACGAGCAACGCCGAGATCTCTTCGGGGGTGAACGTGATCTCGGGTAGGTAGTACCGGTCGCGCGGGATCGTGTAGCCCTGCTCCGCCTCCCACACGTCGACCGACCGCACCTCGATCGGGACGCCGATATCGCGGAGGATGTCCTTGTCGCGTTCGAACATCCGCTTGGCGGAGTTCACGTCCTCGTGCCCGTACGCCTCGGTGAGCTTGCTGCGGATCTGGTCGAACGTGAGCGGGGTTCGCGTCTCCAGCAGCAGTGCGACGAGGTTGACCAGGCGCTCCAGCGGCTGCATCGCCGCGGCATCATACTTCCGGCATGTCCGCGCACCGTGGGGGCGTTCGCCTGCGGCGCGCCACGGTTGTCGACGTTCGCGCCGTCCACGCAGGCCTCCTCGAGCTCGACGTCGAGATCGACCGCACGCGCGCGCGTGCGCTGGCGTATCCGGATCTCGTTGGACCGGTCGTCGCTGGCAACACCGTCGTCGTGAACACCACAGCCGTCGAGCTCGAGCTGGGAACGGGCGGATTCCATCTCGTCGTCGCCGTGGAAGGCGCGTCCCTCGACCCGTCCGACACCGGCCGAACGATGAAGCTGCGCTACGCGCCGTCGCAGACCGCGGTCAAGGCGGTCGAAGAGACCGACCGGGACGTGATCGAAGGTTCTCGCGGTCTCGCCGGTACGCCGGTCGTGTGCGCGCCGCTGCATTCGATGATCGCGCCCGCCGCCGCCGGCGCAAAGGCCGCAGGCGCACGGACCGTCGTGTACGTCATGACCGACGGCGCGGCGCTGCCGGGCCCGTTGTCGCGTCTCGTCCCGTCGCTCCGCAGCGCAGGTCTTCTCGACGGATGGATCACGTGCGGGCAGGCCTTCGGCGGAGAGCTCGAGGCCGTTACGGTCTGGACGGCGCTGATCGCGGCCGTTGACGTCCTCCACGCCGAGGTCGTCATCGTCGCCGACGGCCCCGGGAATCTCGGGACCGAGACGACGTGGGGCGTCAGCGCGCTGACGAACGGCCACGCGCTGAACGCCGCCGCGGCGCTCGGTGGGAGGCCTGTGGCCGCACTCCGCGTCTCGTTCGCCGACGCCCGCCAACGTCACCGGGGCGTGTCGCACCACTCGCTCACGATCCTCGAGCACGTGTCCGCCGCGAACGCGAACGTGGCCGTTCCGGCGCTCGAAGCCGATCAGCGTGAAGCCGTGTGGAACGCGTTGCGCTTGCGCCGGCTCGAGGAACGCCACCAGCTGGTCGAGGCGGACGGTCGCCCAGCGCTCGCGGAGCTCGAACGGCGGGGCGTCGTCGTCGGCTCGATGGATCGAACGCCGAGCGACGACCCCGCGTTCTTCCTGTCGGCAGGCGCGGCGGGCGTGCTGGCCGCCAGGATGGCTTTGGGCTCTCGTTCGTGGAAGGACAGAACCGACGCGAGCGGGCACGGGCCCAAATGACCGTTCTGGCGAAGGCAGGCGCTACATGTGGGCGATCAGCTGCTCGACCCGCTCGTCGGCGGCGCGGAACGGGTCCTTGCAGAGCACCGTGCGCTGCGCTTGGTCGTTCAGCTTCAGGTGAACCCAGTCCACCGTGTAGTCGCGCCGCTTCTGCTTCGCGTGCTTGATGAAATCGCCCCGCAGCTTCGCCCGGGTCGTCTGCGGTGGTTCCCTCATCGCGCGCTGTATCTCCTTCTCGGTGACGGCGCGCTCGGCGCGAGCCTCGCGTTCCAGTAGGTAGTACAGCCCTCGACCGCGGTTGACGTCGTGGTACGCGAGGTCCAGCAGTGCGATGCGTGGATGCGACAGCGGAAGGCTGTGGCGGGCACGGTAGCGATCGATAATCGCCTGCTTCGCCACCCAGTCGACTTTTCTGATCAGTCGCGCCGGCTCACCGTCGGTCAACGCGTCGAGCGCGTCACGCCACTCCTCCAGGAGCTGCTTGGACTGAGGGTCGGTTCCGCGTCGTTCGAGGAAGCGCGCCGTCCGCTCGAAGTACTCCTCCTGGACGTCGATCGCGGTGAGCTCCCGCCCGTTCGCCAGACGGACCTTCTTTCGGCATGTAACGTCGTGGCTGATCTCCCGGATCGCCCGGATCGGGTTCTCCAGCGTGAGGTCGCGCATCACCGTGTTCGCCTCCACCATCCGCAGCACCAGATCTGTGATGCCGACCTTCATGAACGTGGTCCATTCGTTCATGTTCGAGTCGCCGACGATCACGTGTAGCCGGCGGAACCGCTCGGCGTCGGCGTGCGGCTCGTCCCGAGTGTTGATGATCGGCCGCGAACGCGTGGTCGCGCTCGAGACGCCCTCCCAGATGTGCTCCGCGCGCTGTGCGATGCAGAACTGCGCCCCGCGGGGCCCGTGCAACACCTTCCCCGCGCCGCAGTAGATCTGCCGAGTGACGAAGAACGGGATCAGCAGATCGGCCATCCGCGCGAACTCGCCCTGCCGCGCGACCAGATAGTTCTCGTGGCACCCGTACGAGTTGCCGGCCGAATCCGTGTTGTTCTTGAACAGGTAGACCTGCCCGCTGATGCCCTCCTCGTGGAGCCGAACCTCCGCCGCCGCGAGGAGCGCCTCGAGGATCCGCTCCCCCGCCTTGTCGTGCGCGACGAGGTCCGTGATCGAGTCGCACTCCGGCGTGGCGTACTCCGGATGCGAGCCGACATCGAGGTAGAGTCGCGCGCCGTTCTCGAGGAACACGTTCGACGAGCGACCCCAGTGGACGACGCGCCGGAACAAGTAGCGCGCGACCTCGTCGGGCGACAGCCGCCGCTGGCCCCGGAAGGTGCAGGTGACGCCGTACTCGTTCTCCAGCCCGAATATCCGGCGTTCCATGTACGGAGTGTAGGTCCCAGACGACGAATGACCGGGATGCTCGAGGGACCGGCCCGACGAGGCTCAGGCAGCTGAGAGGATGCCGGCGATCTCCTCCTCTTCGAGTCGCCGGAACGTCCGCCGCGAACGGCTCGCTCTGTCGAGCACGCCCACCTCGATCGACTCGGCTTCGATCTGGCGGTTCTCCGCGGATCGCAACGCGTTCACGGCCTGGCGCACGCCGGTCGCCAGATCCCACCCTTGCTCGTACGCGTTGCGCACCGCCGTCGTGAGCTCGTCCGCATGACCGCCGATGGCCACGTATCCCTGTTCGTCGGTGACGGTACCGTCGAACAGGATGTGGTAGATCTCGTTTCGCCCTGCGTCGATCGCGATCTCTCCCACAACGATCTCCACCTCGTACGGTTTCATCTGCGTCGTGAAGATCGTCGACAGGGCCTGCGAATAGGCGTTTGCGAGGTCGCGCGCACGGACGTCTTCGCGCCCGTACGAGTAGCCGCGCAGATCGGCGAGCCTGACACCGCTGATACGTAGGTCCTCGAACTCGCTGTACTTGCCGACGCCAGCGAAGGCGATCCTGTCGTAGATCTCGCTGATCTTGTGGAGGGTGGCGCTGGGGTTCTCGGCGACGAACAGAAGGCCTTCCGCGTACTCGAGGCCGACGACGGACTTGCCGCGCGCGATGCCCTTGTGCGCGAACTCCGAGCGGTCCTTCATCTGCTGCTCGGGCGGGACGTATGGCATGAAGCTCACGGCGCGCCCCCACCCCCCGACCCGGACCGGTTCGCCTGCTCCGCGACGATCCGCTCGTACGCCGCCCGGATCTCGTCATCTGTGACGACCGCGGTTCCCTCCGACGTGGCAACGACGAGCGTGGGGAAGATCCCCCGCGCCGGGTCGGGTCCGCCGGTCGCAACATCTTCTTGCGACGCGTCGACCAGCGCCTCGACGGCGACGCCGACGGCTTCGTCGCGATTCAGATCCGGACGCCACCGTTTCTTGAGCGTGCTCTTCGCCGCCCGGCCGCCCGAGCCCGTGGCGTGAAAGTCCTGTTCCTCCCACCGACCGCCCGTCGCGTCGTAGTAGAAGATCCGTCCGACACCGCGACGTTCGTCGAAGCCGCCGAACAGCGGCACGACGACGAGGCCTTGGATCGCCAGGGGGAAATTCGCCCGGATCATCTGCCCCAGCCGGTTGGCCTTCCCCTCGAGCGAGAGCCGGTCGCCGGTGATCTTCTCGTAGTGCTCGAGCTCCAGCTGGAACAGGTGCACGATCTCGATGGCCTGACCCGCGGCGCCGGCGATGGCGATGATCGAGTAGGGATCGGCGGCGAAGACCTTCTCCATCCGGTCGTCCGCGATCGCGAAGCCTTCCGTTGCGCGACGGTCGCCGGCGAACGCGACGCCGGCACCGAACTTCAGCCCGACGACGGTGGTCCCGTGCGCGCCGCGAACGTCATCGGGCGGCCCCGAGACGCCCCCCTGTGGGATGGCTTCCGGACGATTGCGAGCGAGAAGGTCGAAGAAGCTGGGATTCGCCCCGATGATGCCGCCCGTGGAGAGGGGCGGCACGCCGGGAGCCTCCGTCACTCCCCGCCCTTCTGGACGTAGGACTTCACGAACTCCTCGGCATTCTCCTCGAGGACCGAGTCGATCTCGTCGAGGATCTCGTCCATCTCCTCTTTCAGCTTCTCGGTCCTGGAGGTCTGCTCGACCTGGCCCGCGGCCTCGTCGCCCTCGCCGCCACCGTCGCGGCGTTGCGTCCTCTTCTGCTCCTGCTCTTGCGGCACGCTTCGATCCTCCTGTCGAGGGAGCGATTCTACCCGCGGGCGACGCTACGACTTGAGAAGGTCGACGAGCGTCGCCGGGTCGGGCGACCGCTCGAGCAGCTCCTCGACGTGTGCCCTCGTTCCCCTGAGGGGCTCGCGCATCGGAACGCGTTGCAACGCTTCCCGCCCGGTGTCGAAGATCACCGAGTCCCAGCTCGCGGCGGCGATCGCGTCCGGGTACCGCGAGATACATCTCCCTCGGAAGTACGCTCGCGTGTCCTCGGGCGGCTCCATGACCGCGCGCTCGATCTCGTGGTCGCTGACGATGCGCTCGACCTTTCCGGTCGCTGCCAGCCGGTGGTACAAGCCGCGTTCCCGTCGGACGTCGTGGTACTGCAGGTCGATGAGTCTGAGCTTGTGGTCGCTCCAGTCGAGCCCGTCGCGCTCGCGGTAGCCCTCGAGCAGCCTGTACTTGGCCACCCAGTCGAGCTCCCGGTGTAGCTGCATCGGGTCGTCCTCGAGGGCCGTGAGCACCGACTCCCACCGTTCCACGACCTCCTGGTTGTCGGAGGTCGGGTCCTCCTGCTCCACGTACTTCTTGGCCCGCTCCAGGAACTCCCACTGCAGTTGGACCGCCGTGAGCCTCCGTCCGTCCGCGAGCCGAACCATCCCCCGGCCGCCGAGATTCCGCGAGACTTCGTGCAGCGACGCCACCGCGTTCGCCACGGTGAGATCCGGCAAGTACTCGTCCTCGATCATCTTCAACACGAGCGACGTGGTCCCCACCTTGAGCAGGATCGCCACTTCGCACAGGTTCGCGTCGCCGACGATGACGTGGAGCCTCCGATACTTGTCCGGGTCGGCGTGCGGTTCGTCGCGCGTGTTGATGATGGGACGCTTGAGCGTCGTCTCGAGACCAACTTCCGCCTCGAAGAAGTCCGCGCGCTGGCTGATCTGGTACCGGTGTCGGTTCCGGTCGTCCCACGGCGCCTCGGCACCGAGCTTGCCGGCGCCGCAGAAGATCTGCCGGGATACGAAGAACGGTGTCAGGTCGCGCACGATGTTCCCGAACGGCACCGCCCTGTCCACCAGGTAGTTCTCGTGCGTGCCGTACGAGTTGCCCTTGCCGTCGCTGTTGTTCTTGTAGACGGCGATGCGCTGGCCCGTCGGGACGGCACGCTCCAGCTCGAGCATCGAGCGCTCCAGCACGCGCTCGCCGGCCTTGTCGTGGATCACGAGCTCACGCGGGGTAGCGCACTCGGGCGTCGAGTACTCGGGATGCGCGTGGTCCACGTAGTAGCGAGCGCCGTTGGGAAGGATCACGTTCGCGAGCCCGAGATCCTCCTCCGACGGCTCACGCACCTGAACGGGCTCGAACCCGCGCGCGTCTCTGAGCGGTGACTCCTGCTCGTAGTCCCACCGGATGCGTCGCAACGCTCCCGCGTACGTGCTGATCAGCAGCGAGCTCGAGATGACGGGATTGAACTCAGGTGCGCCGATCGCCGAGATGCCGTACTCGGTCTCGGTCCCGACGACCTTGGGGATGGCCACCGGCGAAGCCTACAGGTACTGACCGGCGCTGACGCGTTCGACCTGCCGTCCCTCACCCGCCCCGTCGCCGAGCAGCGTGCGCACGTACACGATGCGCTCGCCCTTCTTGCCCGAGATCCGAGCCCAGTCGTCCGGGTTGGTCGTGTTCGGCAAGTCCTCGTTCTCCTTGAACTCGTCTCGGATGGCGTGCGTGAGGTCCTCGCTCTTGATGCCCTTCTCCCCCGTCGACAGGAAGCGCTTGATCGCCTCCTTCTTCGCGCGACGCACGATGTTTTCGATCATCGCACCGGAGTTGAAGTCCTTGAAATACAGGATCTCCTTGTCACCGCTCGCGTACGTCACCTCGAGGAAGCGGTTCTCCTGGTTCTCGGAGTACATCCGATCGACGGTCTGCTGGATCATCTTGCTCGTCGCCGCGGAGACGTCGCGACCGGACTTGTCGATCTCGTCGGGATGGATCGGAACCTTCGGGTTCAGGTACTTGCTCATGATGTCGTGCGCCTGGTTCGCGTCGGGACGCTCGATCTTGATCTTCACGTCCAGGCGACCGGGCCGGAGGATCGCCGGGTCGATGAGGTCCTCGCGGTTCGAGGCCCCGATCACGATGACGTTCTTCAGCGTTTCGACGCCGTCGAGCTCCGAGAGGAGCTGCGGCACGATCGTCGACTCGACGTCGCTCGAGATGCCGGAACCGCGCGTCCGGAAGATCGAGTCCATCTCGTCGAAGAACACGATCACTGGTAGCCCTTCCTCGCTCCGCTCCTTCGCGCGCTGGAAGATCTGCCGGATCTGACGCTCGGTCTCCCCGACGTACTTGTTCAGCAGCTCGGGTCCCTTGATGTTCAGGAAGTACGAGTGCGCGTCCTGGCGTCCGGTGCGCTCGCGAACCTTGTCGGCGAGCGACTTGGCGACGGCCTTGGCGATCAGCGTCTTCCCGCAACCCGGGGGGCCGTACAGGAGGACGCCCTTCGGCGGCTCGAGCTCGTGCTCCGCGAACAGCTCCGCGTACAGGAATGGGAGCTCGACCGCGTCGCGGATCGCCTCGATCTGTCCCTCCAGGCCGCCGATGTCGTCGTAGGAGACGTCCGGCACCTCCTCCAGGACCAGCTCCTCGACCTCTTCCTTGGGGAGCTTCTCCAGCGCGACGTTGGAGCGCGGGTCGATCAGCAGCGGATCGCCGGCGCGGATCGGTTCCCTCAGCAGGCCGGCCGAGAGCGTCGCCACGAGCTCCTCGTCGCCGCGGCCGATCACCACGACGCGGTCGTCGCCCAGGCGGTCCTTCACCTTCACGACCTCGCCGGCGCGGTCCGGTTCGAGCACCTCGACGACGTTCAGCGCCTCGTTGAGGATCACCTCGGCGCCCTTGTGCAGCGCGGCCCGGTCGACCTCGGGCGAAACGTTCACCCGCATCTTGCGACCCGCGGTGAACACGTCCACCGAGTCGTCGTCGTTCGCGACCAGGAACACGCCGAAAGAAGCAGGCGGTCGGCTCAGCTTCTCGACCTCCTCACGGAGGCCCTCGATGCGTTCCTTCTCCGAAGTGAGCGTCGTCGTGAGCTTCTCGTTCTGCACGAGCGCGCGAGAGAGATCGGATTTGGCCTCGAGCAGCTTCTCCTCCAGGATCTTGACCTGGCGGGGAGCGTTCGTGAGGCGGCGGCGAAGGAGAGCGATCTCGTCCTCGAGGAAACGGACCTGCGTCTGCAACTCGTGGATCTGCTTCTCCGCCCGTTCCTGCTCTTCGCGTGGATCGGGCTCGCGCATCACGTCACCTCCCGCGTTTCCCGAGCATACCCGCGGTCCCCTCGTCGGCCGATGAGCGTGCCGGAGGTCTTCCGACCGATCGATACGGTCTTCGGCACGTTTCCGGGTTGACCTGAGATGAGACTCGGCTCATCCAGCATCGACCCCCCGCCGAGCGACGGTGATGAAGCCGGTGTGTCCGATCATCCGCTGTTCCGGCCGGACGCTTCGTTCGGTGACGTGCCATGAGCGATGCAGCACCTCGAACGTCTCGAGGTGCTCATATCCCCGTTCGTCGAGCGCCATGACGAACTGCTGGACCTGTCCGGTCGTCGGGACATACCCACAGATGATGCCGCCGGACGGAAGGGCCGTTCCCAGCGCCTCCAGGACCCCCCACGGCTCGGGGAGATCGAGGATCACCCGGTCGAACCGCTCGCCGGTCGTACCGACGTCGCGGACGTCTCCTGCGCGAAGCTCGAGCCACGCCGGCAGCTTGCCCAGATAGGCCTCGATGTTCTCGGCCGCCTTCGCCTGGAACTCCGGACGAAGCTCGTAGGAGACGACGCGCCCCTCGGGACCGGCGGCGCGACACAGCGCCATAGTGAGCGCCCCGGATCCGGTCCCGGCCTCGAGCACGTCGGCACCCGGGACGACGTCGGCCTCGACGAGGATCGCGCCGACGTCCTTCGGATACACGACCTGCGCCCCGCGCGGCATCTTCAGAACGAAATCGGCCATCCGTGGGCGGAACGCGTGGAACGACATGCCGGTCGCCGACCGGACGACGGTTCCCTCGACGGCCCCGATGAGCAGATCGTGCGGCACGCCGCCGCCGTGGGAGTGCCACGTCTCTCCGGCGTGGAGGCGCACGAGGTATCGGCGCCCGCGCTGGTCGACCAGCAGGATGCGTTCGCCCGGTTCGAACGGGGTGCTCACGAAATCAGGCTAGCGCACGCCGAAGACGCAACCGCTCAGGCGATGGCAGCGGGATTCACGCCGAGCTCGACAGAGAGTGTCACCCGCTCACCGGTGGACCGGACGATCTCGAATTCAACCGTGTCGCCCGGTTCGTGCGACCGGATCGCTTCGCCGAGGGCCGCGGCGTCCGGGATCGCCTCGCCATCGAATGAGACGACGACGTCTCCCTCTTCCACACCGGCGTCCTCCGCCGGACCACCCGGGACGACATTGACGATTCCGGCGCCGTCCTCGACGGAGGTTCCGGTTGTGAACTGAAACTCCGGATCCGACGCGTCGATGGAACTGATCCCCATGAACGCGACGGGCTCACCTGGCTCCTCGGCGGCCTGCGTGATCGTCGGCGTGACGGAGCTGATCTGGATGGCGAACCCGATGTTCTCTGCGGCGCTGGTGCCGGCGGTGTTGATACCGACGACGTTGCCCGCCATGTCGACCAGCGGGCCGCCCGAGTTGCCGGGATTGATGGCGGCGTCGGTCTGGATCACATCCGTGTACACGCGCTGCTGATCCGACCCGCATTCCTCGGGCGGGCAACCGGGGTCGGATACGGTGATCCGCCTGGTGAGTGACGACACGATGCCGGAGGTCACCGACGGGCCCCCCTCCAGTCCGAGCGCGTACCCGAGGGCCACGACCTGCTGTCCGAGCCGCAGCTCGCCCGAGTCACCGAGAGGTACCGCTGGCAGCCCTTCGGCGTCGACGTCGAGGACCGCCAGGTCTGCTTGGACGTCGCCGCCGATCACCCTCGCGTCGAACTCCTGGGGCTGCTCGTCCGAGGTGAAGACGGTGAGCCGCGACGCACCCTCGACGACGTGGAAGTTCGTCACGATGACGCCGTCCTCGCGCACGATAAATCCCGTCCCCTGCCCGCCGCCGTTTCTGACGTTCACGACCGACGGGAGGACCTCGTCGACGACGTCGGCCACCGTGCCGCGGCTGGTGGGGATGGGTGCACTCGTGGGCAGTTCTCGGGTCTCGGCGTTGTCTGCATCCGTGGTGCTCGACGTGCACGCCGCGAGCACCAGCGCGACCGACGCGATGGACGAGACGAGGAACCTGGTCATTGGCTTGCTCATGGGCTTGCTCTCCAGTTTCTCCGGTTCACAGGGCGTTCGACACGCCCCTCGGGAACGTTCGCGAACACACCGGAGTGTCTGAGATCACAAGGCATCGTGCGCGGGCGCTCAGCCGACGGTCTGCGGAACCGAGCTCGGCCGGGGAAGCAGCCCGGCGCGTTCGATGACCTCGACGATCGCCTCCTCGTTCCGGATCGTCATCAGGTGGAGGCCGCTCACGCCGGGGATCGCGCGAACCTGCTCGACGATGTCGAGAGCGAGCCCGATCCCTTCGGCCCGTTGCCGATCCGGCGGGACCGAGTCGAGCCGGTCGACGACCTCCTTGGGAACGTCAATCCCCGGCACCTGGTCGCGCAGGTACCGGACGGCCTTGGCCGACCGCGGTACGAACACCCCGGCCAGCACCCAGACGTGTTCCAGCAGGCCGAGATCCGAGCATCGAGCCATGAACAAGCGCATCTTCGCCAGGTTGAAGCAGATCTGGGTCTGGACGAACTCGGCGCCGGCCTCGATCTTCTTCCCCAGGCGCATCGGCCGGAACTCCAGCGGCGGCGCGAACGGGTTCTCCACGGCGCCGATGAGGAAATCCGGGGGCTGGGTCAGCTGCCGCCCCGACACGTAGGCGCCCTCGTCGCGCATCACGCGGGCGATCCGGAGCAAGTGGATCGAGTCGATGTCGTAGATCGGCTTCGCCTCGGGATGATCTCCGACGCTCACGTCATCGCCGGTCATGCACAAGACGTTCCGAACTCCGAGCGTCGCGGCGCCGAGCATGTCGGCCTGCAGCGCAAGCCGGTTCCGGTCCCGGCACACGAACTGCATGATCGGTTCGATCCCGGCGTCGGTGAGCAGGTGCGCGGCCGCCATCGGCGAGAGGTGCGGGTGCGCCGAGCTGTTGTCGGTAGCATTGACGGCGTCCACCTTCCCCCGAAAGACGTCGGCGAGCGCCGCGACCGATCGCGGGTCGGCCGAGTCCGTGGCCTGGAGCTCCGCCGTCACGACGAACTCACCTGCCAACAGCAACCTGTGGAGCTCGCTCCGCGCCGACAGAGCGGCGCTCATCGCTCGCGCTTCGTGCTCGCCGGGTGTCGGCCTGCCAGGTTCCACGCCGCCGGCACATGCTGGTCACGCCGCGTCAGCAGGTTCTCCCACGACGACGTCTCTTGCAGTCGCCAGTCGACCGGTGGCTCGACGTGCTCGATGTGGTCGCGCCACAGCGGAAGCGTCCGCGAGCCCTCCCACGCGGACACCCACACGCACTTCATGTCGGGAACAACCTCGCAGTGACCATCCTGGAGGGTGCCGCCGCACGGGCCGTTCCGCAGGTTCTTCGGACACCGCATCGGGCAGACGAGGCCGGTGGAGTGAAGGATGCACTGCCCGCACATCCGGCAGTCCCACACGGCCTCCTTGGTGGCGCGTTCGACAAGGGTGATCGCCCTGCGGAATCCGCGCGGCGGAGGGGCGGTGGGCGGGGGCCTTCGGTCGAGCGTGCGAGCCATACGGGCCGGGGCGCGACGCGGGACGCTCAGCTAGCCCGCAGGTCGCTCGCCGGCACCTCCTTCCGCGCGTCGACGAACGGGATCGCTGCGGTCGTCACGGTGAGCGGTCCGTGCTCCGATTCCACCTGGAGGGCGTTCCCCGGTCCGGCCAGATCGATCGGAACCCACGCGTATCCGATGTTCCTCTCGAGCCGTGGAGACCAGATCGCGTCGGTGACCCTCCCGACCCGCTCGCCGTTTCGAACGACGGGCCAGAACCACGAGAGCTCGGCGGGCAGCTCGTTGCCTTCCCATTCGATCCCCACGAGCTTGCGGTCGACGCCGCGGGCCTTGAGGTCCTCGAGCGCTCGCTTGCCGATGTAGTCCTGCGGCTGGTCCTCGACGAGGTGCTCGAGCCCCATGATGTGCAGAGGCGTGTCCTCGTGCGTCATGTCGGAGTTGTAGTTCATGATCCCGGCCTCGATGCGACGAGCCTCCACCGGTGCGACCGCGCGGATGCCGAACTCGTCGCCCGCCTGGAAGACCGCGTTCCACAGGTCGTCGCCGCGGTCGGGTTCGAGCAGGTTGATCTCGAACCCCTGCACCGCGGTCCATCCCGTTCGGCTGATCAGGACGGGGATGTCCTTGATATCGAACCAGTCGCACCAGTAGTACTTCAGGTCGTAGATCGCCGCGCCCACGAGCTTCTCGAGTACCTTCGCCGCCTTGGCGCCCTGCACCTGCATCGGATACGCGTGCGGGTACGAGACGTCCACGTCCATATTCGCCTGCGTCGCAACGCCGAGTGCGTACAGGCCGGCGTCCGAGTCGGCCAGTTGCATCCACCACCGGTTGTCGCCGACGTGGAGCAGCACTGGGTCATTCACGATGCCGCCGTCCGGCGCCGTGACGATCATGTACTTGCCCTGCTTCACCTCACACGTCGTCAGGTCGCGGCACGTGAGCATGTCGACGAATCGGTCGGCGTCCTTGCCGGAGATCTCCACGGTGCGTTCCACGGCGACGTCCCACACCGTGACGTCGTTGAGGAGGGCCCAGTACTCAGTGACGGGGTCGTCGAAGTACGCCGGCAACAGCATGTGGTTGTACACGTCGTATGCGGTGCACCCGGCCCGGCGCGTCGCCTCGAAGTATGGCGAGCGCCGGTACCACGGCCCGAAGTAGATCGTCGCGCTCTGCTCGAGCATCTCTGGGCGTTCGTTCGCCATCGCCATCGCGCTCCTCAGCCGCCGCGCTCGCGGCGGGCGGGTTGAATCATCATTCAAACGGCCGCTAGGCTGCAACGTCCCTTCTGGCTCGAGGGAGGGCGCGCCTCAGGAGACCGGGATGCGCTTGTCCGGGTCGACGAACGGCATCTCCACGACCGTGGCCGCCCGAGTACCCCACTCCGTGTCGACGGTGACGATGGTCCCCATCGTCGAACGGTCCGCCGGCAACCACGCGAACCCGATGTTCCGCTCCAGCCGCGGCGAGTAGATCGCCGAGGTGACCTTTCCGATGCGCTCACCGCCGTCGGTGACGGGCCACTTGACGTTGTTGAGCTGGGGGAAGGGGTCGCCGTCGATCTCGACGCCGTTGATCCTGCGAGTGACGCCTCGGTCCCTGATCTGCCGCAGCGCTC
Organism: Actinomycetota bacterium; assembly: GCA_036280315.1. Lineage (GTDB taxonomy): Bacteria > Actinomycetota > UBA4738 > UBA4738 > HRBIN12 > CALGFI01. The sequence goes on along the minus strand of DASUQY010000191.1, from coordinate 3,640 downwards.
GGAGCGAGAGGCTGGCGTCGTCGGGCAGGTCCCACGCGACGAGTCGATCCAGTCCCATCTCGAGCGGGTTGTTCTCGTACGTCATGTCGGCGCCCCAGTTGAAGATGCCGCCCTCGATGCGCCGGATGTCCGACGGACCCGTCGGTTTGATGTCGAACTCCTCGCCGGCCGACATGATCGCCTCGTACACGTCGGTGCCGCGCGTCGTGTCCGTGAGATAGACCTCGTATCCCACCTCGGACGTCCATCCCGTTCGCGTGATGACGACCGGCGCGCCGGCGATCTTGGCCTCGGTCCACCAGTAGTACTTGAGCTCGAGGATCTCCTCGCCGAGGAGCTTCACCATCAGATCCTTGGACCGAGGTCCCTGAACCTGAAGCGGCGCGACGTCGGCCTCCTTGATCGTCACGTTCAGATCCGGGTAGGCGTTCTTGAGGCCTCGCGCGAACAACAACGCATCGGACGAGGCCAGCGCGAACCAGAACGTGCCCTCGTCCATGCGCGTGAGGACCGGATCGTTGACGATCCCTCCGTCGCCATCACAGATCAAGACGTACTTCGCCTGACCGACCGCGCACTTCGACAGATCGCGCGGCGTGAGGAGCTGCGCGAAACGGAACCCATCGGGCCCAGAGATCTCCAGGCACCGCTCGACCGAGACGTCCCACAGCGTGACGCCGTTCAGTAACGCGTCGAATTCGGCTTCGAACGAGTCGAACCGGATCGGAAAATACATGTGGTTATAGACGGTGAAGCCCATCGGTTCGTACCGCTGCGTCGCTTCGTGGTACGGCGTGCGCCGGTTCCGGGCGCCGCGCTGAACCTGGCTCATGTCGAACGGCATGGACGGCCTCCTCGTCTGTTCGGGCCGGCGGCGAGCAACCGTTGACGGCCGACGTCGCGCGATGCGGTCATGGTGCTGGCGGGGCATCGTGCGCCGCAACGACGCACGCTGACCACAGGTCAGGAAAGGTCGGGTGACGCGAAGACGCGCTCGCCCTCGACGAGCGTCAGCTCCACCCGCGCCGCGTGGATCTCGTCCGCCGAGATGGAGAACAGGTCGCGGTCCAACACGACCAGGTCCGCGTACTTGCCTGGCTCGAGCGACCCGGTGACGTCCTCGAGATGGTTCACGAACGCCGACCCCAGCGTGAACGCGCGGATGGCCGTCTCGAGATCGACCGCCTCGCCGGGGATGAACGGCACCCTCGTCCAGTCGCCTTCCGGGGCGTAGGTCTGACCGCCGAAACCCTTCCTGTTCACCGCGACATGGATCTCCTCGATCGGGTTGGCGCTCGAGACCGACCAGTCGCTTCCGGCGACGAGCGTCGCCCCGGACCGGACGAGCGAGCCGAACGGATACTGCCAGCTCGAGCGCACCTCGCCGAGGAACGGGATCGTCAGGTTCAGCATCTGCGGTTCGTTCTGTGCCCACAGCGGCTGCATGTTCGCGGCGACGCTGAGCTCGGCGAACCGCGGGATGTCGTCGGGGTGGATGATCTGGATGTGCGCGATGTGGTGGCGGTGGTCGTTCACCCCGTTCGCGTTCCGCGCCGCCTCGACCGCGTCGAGTGACTCTCGAACGGCGCGCTCCCCGATCGCGTGGAAGTGGACCTGGAACCCCTCGGCGTCGAGCCGCGTGACGTAGCTCTTCAGCTCCTCGGGGTCGACGAACGACTTGCCCCGGTTGTCGGTCGGCTTTCCGTTCTCGTCGAGGTACGGCTCGAGCACCCCCGCGGTGAAGTTCTCGATCACGCCGTCCTGCATGATCTTCACGCTCGTTGCCGCGAATCGGCCCTCGCGTCCGCGTTCGCGCGCCTCGAGAAGCCCCTGGATCTGCTCCTCGCCTCGGTGCCGGTCCCACCACAGCGCGCCGATCACCCGAGCCGTGAGCTCGCCCGAGCGGGCGAACCGAAGATATGCCTCGAACGTTCGGAACACATCGTCAACGCCCACGATCGCGTCCTGCCACCCGGTGATGCCGAGCGAGTGGAGATAGTCCTGCGCGACGCGGAGGCCCGCGATCCAGTCGTCGACCGTCTCGGCGGGCGCGAACTTCTCGGCGAGGAACACCGCGCCTTCGTGGAGCGTTCCCCACGGCTCGCCGTCGTCGTCGCGGACGATGACGCCGTCGGCCGGATCGGGCGTGTCCTTCGTGATGCCCGCGATCTCGAGCGCCCGTGAGTTGACCCACACGCTGTGGCCGTCGCGGCTCGGGAGCATCACCGGCCGGTCGGGAACCAATCGGTCGAGGACGTCCTTCGGCGGGTTGCCACGCGGGAACACGTCCATAGACCAGCCGCCGCCGAGGATCCATTCGACCTCGGGATGCTCGGCCGCGTACGTGGCGATGATGCGCTCGTACTCGGGGATCGAGTACGCGTCGGATAGGTTGCAGCGCAACATCTCCAGACCGCCGCTTGGCGGGTGCACGTGCGCGTCCTGGAAGCCAGGGAGCACCGTCCGGCCTTTCAGGTCGAGGACCTCGGTGCCGGACGTGATGACTTCGCGCACCTCGTCGTCGGTGCCGACCGCGGCGATCTTCCCCTCCGCCACGGCGATGGCCTGCGCGCGCGGACGCTTCGGATCGACCGTGTGCACCGCACCGTTGACGAGCGCGAACGTCGCTCGACCCGTCACGCGTTCCCCCTCTCGAGACGCGCGAGAGCATACGGCGAAGCGTCGACGCCTCGCGCGCCACCCGGGCGTAGGTAGTCGCGCGGAGAAATCGATCAGAACAGGGCGGCCTGACCGATGAACCCGAGCACGAGCAGACCGACCGTCGCGAGCAGCAGGACGCCGCTCGCGATGGCTTCGCGAACGATCGGGTCGTCGCGGCGACGTGACTGGTTCGGCTGCATCGTGTGGTCGATACCCAGTCGGCCGTCCACCCAACCACCTTTAGGATGCGCGGCGTGGATCGGCAGCAGGCGTTCCTGTTCGACCTGGACGGAACGCTCGTGGACAGCGTCTACCAACACGTCCTTGCGTGGCGCGAGGCGCTCGAGGCGGCGGGGATCGAGCTGTCGGTGTGGCGGATCCACCGAAAGGTCGGCATGTCCGGCGGGCTGTTCGCGAACGCCCTCCTCCGCGAGACCGGTCGGGAGGTGACCGCCGAGGACGCAGCCCTGCTCCGACGGCTCCACGCCGAGGCGTACGCCCGCCGCGGCTCGCAGGTCAGGCCGCTGCCGGGCGCGCTCGAGCTGCTCCGGGCACTGACGGACGGCGGCACCCCCTGGGCGATCGCGACGAGCGGCTACCGGGAGTCGGCGGGCCCCGCGATCGAGCTCCTCGACGTCCCGGACGACGTTCCGGTCGTCACACGCGACCTGGTCCCCAGGGCCAAGCCCGATCCGGATCTCTTCCTCGCCGCGGCGGAGAAGCTCGGCATCGGGGTCGAGGACTGTGTCGTGGTGGGCGACAGCGTCTGGGATCTCCTGGCTGCTCGGCGTGCGCGCGCACTGGGCGTCGGCGTCCTGTCCGGCGGCTACGGGCGCGAGGAGCTGGAGCGCGCCGGCGCGTACCGCGTGTACGAGGACGCCGCCGATCTACTGGCGCACCTCGACGAGGTCGGCATCAGATAATCCGTCCGCCCTTCACGACACGCTCACGATGACACCTTCGTAGGGGCGGACCCTCG
>DASUQY010000190.1:0-2614 GCA_036280315.1 Actinomycetota bacterium | reverse complement strand
GCAGTGCTGTCGATCGTTCGGGAGGGTCTTCAGGTGACGCAGGACCGGTTCAACCACTCCGCCCCGCGGATGTAAGCCCGCGCACGTAGCCCACCACGTACCGTCACGCACGTAGCCCCCAGCATGTAGCCCTCGAGCACGGAAGCGATACCGCGCTGAGCCGTAGAATCGAAACGAACAGGCCTGGTTCCCCGAACCGGGCCTCTTCGTGCTGTCCGGATGCTGTGCGGAAGGGATCCGCGGTGCTGGAACGCCTGCTCGACACGCTGATCGGCTCGGACGCCTTCGAGCGTCTGCTGACCGAACGCGCCCGGCCCGTGCTGGCGCGCGCGGATGCGGGCGAAGACTTCGTCGTCGCCGCGCTCGCCCGCGCGCTCCAAACGCCCGTCATGGTGGTTGCAGCCGGACCGCGCGAGGCCGAACCGCTCGTCCGCGGCGCAGAAGCCTGGCTTGGCGTGGACCGGGTCGCGTACCTCGCTCCGTGGGAAGCGCTGCCGTACGAGGGGATCAGCCCGTCGCCTGAGGTATCGGCGCGTCGCGCAGAGGCCGTTCGCCGGCTTCGCGACGCCGACGGCGCGTTCATCCTCGTCACTACCGGCCTTGGCGCCATGCAGCGGATCCCGCCCACGCTCGGCGCGATTTCGCCGATCGAGATCCGAGCGCGCGTGGAGCTTCCCCCGGACGCGCTCGCCGACAGGCTGGTCGATCTCGGATACGTCCGCGCGGACGTGGTCGAACACCGGGGCGAGTTCGCCGTCCGCGGCGGCGTCGTCGACGTCTTCCCCGGCACCAGCCGCCGGCCCGTCCGTGTCGAGTACTGGGGCGATCAGATCGAATCGCTCCGCGAGTTCTCGCCGTCGAGCCAGCTCTCGACGTCCTCCGTCAAAGGCGTCGATATTCCGCCGGTCCGCGAGCTCATCACCGACGACGCGGTCCGGCAACGCGCAGCCGCGCTCGCCCCGAAACACCTCGACCGCATCCGCGACGGACTGCAGCGGATCGCCGACGGACTGCACGCCGAGGGGATGGAGTCGTTCGCGCCGCTGCTGTTCGATCACCTACCGACGCCCGCCGAGCTCCTCCCGTCGGGCTCGTGGATCGTCGTCACGCAGGCGCGGCGAACGCGCGATCGCGCGCGGCAGGCGTTCGACGAGGCGGAGACCATCGCCGACGCGAGCGCGTGGCCCGGCCCCCGCGTGCTCGAACCGCTGGACGAAGCCCTGGCCGGTCCAACCCAGCTCCGTCTGACCGAGTTCACCGAGGGCGTCGACCTCGGACTCACGCACTGGGGTACCGCGCAGGGGAACGCCACCGAGCTCGCGCGCCGGGCCGAGGATCTTCGGGCGCGCGGGTACCGCGTCCTCATCACCGCGGGCGGGCACGGTTCACTCGAACGCGCGAGAGAGGTCGTCGGTTCCGCTGCCACCGATGCGATCGAGGCTCCGCTCGCCGGTGGGTTCGTGTTCGCCGGCGGCAAGCTCGCCGTCGCAACCGAGGAGGACCTGTTCGGTTCACGCCGCCACACGCGCGCTGCGCCGCGACTGACGAAGCGCCGGCAGGATGCGATCGCCGAAGAGCTCGAGCCGGGCGACTACGCGGTCCACCGCATCCACGGTGTCGCGAAGTACGCGGGGATCCACCGTCGGGCCGTCGGAGGCTCCGAACGCGACTACATGGTGCTCGAGTACGCGCAGGGCGATCGCCTGAGCGTTCCGACGGACCAGGTGGGGATGGTCGCGCGCTACATCGGAGGCGACGTGCCGCGCCTGTCTCGCCTGGGCAGCAGCGACTGGGCTCGAACCACTCGGCGCGTCAAGCGCGCCGTGAAAGACATGGCCGGCGAGCTCGTCCGCCTCTACTCGGTGCGCATGTCGATCGAGGGTCACGCGTTCGGTCCCGATACGCCGTGGCAAGCCGAGCTCGAGGACGCGTTCCCGCACGCCGAGACGGGCGATCAGCTCACGGCGATCGAGGAGGTCAAGGGCGACATGGAGCGGCCCAAGCCGATGGACCGCCTGATCTGCGGCGACGTGGGGTTCGGCAAGACCGAGATCGCCGTGCGCGCCGCGTTCAAGGCAATGATGGACGGCAAGCAGGTCGCCGTTCTCGTCCCGACCACGCTCCTCGCCGAACAGCACTTCATCACGTTCTCCGAACGGTTCGCGCCGTTCCCCGTGAAGGTGGCGATGCTGTCACGCTTCGTCCCCAAGCAGGAGCAAGACCGGATCGTCGACGACCTGAAGCGGGGCGCGATCGACGTCGTGATCGGGACGCATCGCCTCCTCTCGCGTGACATCTCGTTCAAGGACCTCGGCCTGCTCGTCGTCGACGAGGAGCAGCGCTTCGGCGTCGCGCACAAGGAGCGGCTGAAGAAGTTCCGCGCGCAGGTGGACGTGCTGACGATGTCGGCCACGCCGATCCCACGGACGCTCGAGATGGCCCTCACCGGCATCCGAGACATGTCGACCGTCGATACGCCGCCGGAGGATCGCCAGCCGGTGCTGACCTACGTGGGTCAGTACGACGAAGGACTCGCCCTCGGCGCGGTTCGGCGCGAGCTGCTTCGGGAGGGTCAGGTCTTCTGGGTCCACAATCGCGTCGCGACGATCGACCG
>DASUQY010000189.1:0-5621 GCA_036280315.1 Actinomycetota bacterium | reverse complement strand
AGCTCGGCCCGACCCCGACGTACCGCCGGAGCTCCGGGCGCTCGGCGTCGAGGTGCTCGCGGGGGGACACGACCCGTCACACCTCAACGGCGCGACGGTCGTCATCGCGAGCCCCGGCGTGACGCCGCGTTCGCCGGTCCTCGATTGGGCGCGCGATCGGAACATACCGGTGTGGGGCGAGCTCGAGCTCGGGGCCCGGCTCACGAGGGTTCCATACATCGGCGTCACCGGGACCAACGGCAAGACCACGACGACGTCGATGATCGCGGCGTGCCTTTCGGCCGGCGGGATCGATGCCGTCGCCTGCGGCAACATCGGTCATCCGTTCCCGCTCGCCGCGCGTGACGAGCACGACGTGCTCGTCGTCGAGTGCTCATCGTTCCAGCTCGAGATGCAGCACACATTCCACCCCGTCGTGTCGGTGCTGCTGAACGTGGCACCCGACCATTTGGACTGGCACGGCTCGTTCGATGCGTACGTGGACGCGAAGGCGAAGTTGTTCGCGAATCAAACGAACGGCGACGCACACATCGGCAACCGCGACGACGAGACGTCCGCAACCATCTCGAGCCGAGCGCGCTGCGAGGTGTCGTGGTTCACGACCGGCGAGCCGAGTGCCGGCGACACCGGGTTTGTCGACGGCGAGCTGGTCGGCAGGTGGCACGGCGACGAACGGCTCGGCAGCCTCGGTTTCGGCAACCAGGCCATGAACGGGGACGCGGCCGCGTGCGCGGGCGCGTGTCACGCGTTCGGGGCAGCCGCGGACGCGATCCATGCCGGACTGTCGGCGTTCGTGCCGGCACCTCATCGAGGGGAGGTCGTTGCGATCGCGCGTGGCGTGCGGTTCGTTGACGACTCGAAGGCGACCAACCCGCACGCGACGCTCGCCGCGGTGGACGACCGGACCGGAGTGGTGTTGATCGCGGGCGGTGATGCCAAGGGCGTGGACCTGAGCCCGATCGGCCAGGTCGCGGAGCGGCTCGCCGGCGTCGTGGCCATCGGCGCCTCGGCCGACGAGATCGTTTCGATCTTCGACGGACGCGTTCCCACGCGAAAGGCAGGGTCGGTCGAGGAGGCCGCGCGTACCGCGCTCGAGATCGCGCCGGACGGCGGCACGGTGCTCCTCGCGCCGGGCTGTGCGAGCTGGGACATGTTCCGGGACTACGAGGAGCGCGGCGAGCGATTCACACGGGCGGCTCGCGAGCTCGAACGAACGGCCTCGGCGTGAGCACGCGCCAGATCGCGCATCCGGCCGATCGGTCCAACGGTCACCTTCGGCTCGTCGAGCCGGCGCGCGAGGCGGGGGCGAGCAGCTTCGCGTTGCGACGCGACGCGGCGCTGCTCCTCGGGTCCGCCGCGTTCCTCGTCGCCACCGGTCTGATCATGGTGCTCTCTGCGAGCTCGGTGTCCGCATTCGCGGAGTACGGCGACAGCTTCCGATACTTCCAGCGTCAGGCCGCCTATGCCGTCGTGGGCGTGGCCGCCCTCGTCCTGGCGTCGCGGATTCGCTACCACGCGTGGCGCCGGCTCGCGGTCCCCATGTTCGTGGTCACCCTCGTAGCGCTTGCGTTCGTCCTCCATCCCGCGTTCGGGGTCGAGGCGTACGGCTCGTCGCGATGGTTCCTGATCGGGCCGGTGACCGCTCAACCGTCGGAGTTCGCCAAGCTCGCCGTCGTGGTGTTCACGGCCGCGGTTCTCACGTGGAAGTGGGACCGGCTGGACGATCCCGGGCACGTCGCGATCCCGCTGCTGCCGGCGTGTCTCGCGTGCTTCACCCTCGTGATGCTCCAGCCCGACCTTGGAACGACGGTCATCCTCGCCGGTACGGCGTTCCTTCTGGTGTTCGTGGCCGGGGTGAGGCTTCGGTACCTCGCGTTCGCCGCGGTGATCGGCGCCGCGGTGGGGATGGGGCTGATCATGAGCGCCGACTACCGCCGCATCCGCTTCCTCGCGTTCCTCGACCCCTGGAAGGACGCGGGGAACACGGGCTACCAGCTCGCCCAGTCGCTGATCGCCCTTGGGTCGGGTGGGTTGACGGGTGTCGGTCTCGGCGCGTCGCGGCAGAAGTGGCAGTACGTCCCGAACGCACACACGGATTTCATCTTCTCGATCCTGGGCGAAGAGGTGGGGCTCGTCGGCGAGCTCGTCGTGGTGGTGGCGTTCGGCGCCTTGCTGTTCGCCGGGATCCGGATCGCGACGAGAGCGCCGGATGCGTTCGGGCGGCTCCTCGCGGCCGGCATCGTCTCGTGGCTCGGGCTCCAGGCCCTGATCAACCTCGGCGCGGTGACGGGCCTTTTGCCGATCACGGGCGTGCCACTTCCGTTCGTCTCCTACGGTGGTTCGTCGCTCGTCGTGTCCCTGGCCGCGGTGGGCATCCTGATCAACGTGTCGAAGACATCACGCCGGCAAGCGGTCGGACGAACAACGACAGCGAGGCGGACGTGAAGGTCCTGATCGCCGGGGGTGGGACCGCAGGCCACGTGTTCCCGGCGCTTGCACTCGCACGGCGGCTCGCCTCGGACGGGCACGACGTCGGATTCGCCGGGACGGCAGCAGGGCAGGAATCCCGACTCGTTCCCGCCGCCGGGTTCGCGCTCGAGGAGATCGAGGCGAGCCCGTTCGTCCGCGAGGTGTCGCTCCGCGCCGCGATGGCGCCCCTCGTCGCGATCCGTTCGATCCGCAGGTGCCGGCCGCTCGTTCAGGAACGCGACGTCGTCGTGGGCATGGGCGGGTACGTGAGCGTTCCGGTCGCGCTCGCGGCGATCCGCACGAAAAGACCGCTCGTTCTGCACGAACAGAACGCCGTGCCCGGCCTGGCGAACCGCACGCTCGCTCGCCCCGCGAGAACGGTCGCGCTCTCGTTCGCCGAGGCCGCCCGCATGCTGCCGCGACGAACCACGAAGGTCGTCACGGGCAACCCGGTCCGCGAAGAAGTCCTCGTCGTCCACGCCGAACGCGATCGCCTGGCGAAGGAAGCGGCATCGGAGTTCGACCTGGACCCGGAGCGCGCCACCGTCGTCGTGGTCGGCGGAAGTCAGGGCGCGCTGCGCCTGAACCGCGCCGTCGTGGACGCCGTCGAGCGGATCAGGTCGGAAGCTCAGCTCGTGCTCATCACCGGCCCCGCGCACGCCGCCACCATCGACGCCGCGTTGCGGTCGTCTCGGCTGACGGTGCGCGTGCTTCCGTTCGTCGAGCGCATGGATCTCGCCTATGCCATCGCGGATCTCCTCGTCGCGCGAGCCGGCGCGTCGACGGTCGCCGAGGTCTCCGTCTGCGGCGTCCCGTCGTTGCTGATCCCGTACCCGCACGCGACGGGCCGTCACCAGGAGGCGAACGCGCGCTCGCTCGCGCGAGCCGGCGGAGCCACCACGCTGTCCAACGACGACCTCACCGGGGAGACGCTCGCCGGGCGCATCGACGACTTGCTCGGCGACGTCGCGGCGTTGCGCGTGATGGGAGACCGCGCCCGGACGTGGTCGCGACCCGACGCCGCCGATGAGCTCGCGCGCGTGGTCGTCGCCGTCGCCGACGAGTCATGACGTACACGCCGCGCCCCGGAACGATCCCCACGCTCGACGTGCCGAGCCTCGACGGCGTCAGATGCATCCACATGATCGGCGTTGGCGGCGCGGGGATGCGGAACCTCGCGCGGCTCCTCATGGCACGCGGGATCGGGATCACGGGCACCGACCTGAAGGACTCGAAGGGCCTGGCCGAGCTTCGCGACGCCGGGGCGGAGGTGTCCGTTGGACACGCGGCGGATGCCGTCCGCGAACCGGACGCGATCGTGATCTCCAGCGCGATCCGGGAGGACAACGTGGAGCTCGCCGAGGCGAGACGGCGCGGCATCCCGGTTTGGATGCGCGCGCAGGCGCTCGCCGCGGCGGCCGCACAGCTGCGCACGATCGCCGTTACGGGCACGCACGGGAAAACGACGACGACGGCGATGGTCGCGCTGGTCCTCGAACGCGCCGGGCTCGACCCAACGTACGTGATCGGCGGCGATCCCAACGAAACCGGCAGCGGAGCGAGGGCCGGCGCCGGCGACCTGTTCGTCGCGGAAGCCGACGAGAGCGACGGCTCGTTCCTGTTGATGAGCCCTGCGATCGGCGTCGTAACGAACGTCGATCTCGACCACGTCGACTTCTATCGGGGTGGGCGCGAGGAGATCGAGGCTGCGTTCACGTCGTTCGCGTCGAGATGCAAGCATGTCGTCGTTTGCGCCGACGACGCGCCCGCGATGAGATCCGTTGTTGCAGCGAACGTTCCGACGACGACGTACGGAACGTCGAACCGAGCGAACGTGCGCATCGAGATCGTCGCTGTCGGGCCCGGCGGCGCTCGAGCCGACGTCTTCGTCGACGGGTCGCGGCACGTGTTGGTGCTCGCGGTCGACGGCGCCCACAACGTCCTGAACGCGGCCGGCGCTGTTGCATCGGCGCGCCTGCTGGGGGTCGAGCCCTCGGTCGCGGTCGAAGCGCTCGGCGCGTACACCGGCGTGCATCGTCGGTTCGAGCGTCGCGGCGAGGCGCGTGGCGCTGCGTTCTACGACGACTACGGTCACGTGCCGGCCGAGCTCGCGGTGACGTTGGACGTCGCGCGGCGGATACGACCCGAGCGGTTGATCGCGGTGTTCCAACCGCACCGCTACTCGCGGACGCTCGCGCTCTGGCCCGAGCTCGGCAGCAGCCTCGTCGAAGCCGACGTCGTCGTCGTGACCGACGTGTTCGGCGCGGAGCAAGACCCGATCCCCGGCGTCACCGGAAAGCTGGTCGTAAAGGGCATCTCCGCGAGCGCACCGGGAAAACGGGTGGTGTACCTACCGCACCGCGGCGAGGTCGTCGAGTTCCTCCATCGGGAGGTTCGTCCCGGCGATCTGGTCATCACCATGGGGTGCGGCGACGTGTGGATGCTCGGCGATGCCGCGCTCGCGGGCATCTCGGCCGGGGACGGAACGTGAACGAGGACTCGATCGCCCACGCCGAGGCGATCCTTCGCGCGGACTGCGGTGAGCGGCTTCGCTTGGCGTTCCCGCTCGCCCCGCTCACCAGCTTTCGCATCGGCGGGCCCGCCGCTCTGTACCTCGAGCCAGGGAGCGACGACGACCTCAAGGCGGCGGGCAAGGCGATCCGCGAGACAGCCATCCCGTTCGTCGTCTTGGGCAAGGGATCGAACGTGCTCGTCTCCGACGACGGATTCCACGGGCTCGTCTTGCGACTGGGTCGCACCTACCGATGGGCCGCGCGCGACGGCGAACGCCTGACCGCCGGAGGCGCGATGCCGCTCCCAGCGCTTGCTGGCGTCGCGTTCACCCATGGTCTGGCCGGGCTGGAGTTCGGGGTGGCCATCCCCGCGAGCGTCGGTGGCGCCGTCCGCATGAACGCGGGTGCGCACGGACGCGAGATGGCGCACGTACTCGAGAGCATCGACGTCTTCGAACTTCTCCCCGGCGCACCGCGGCGGATCGAAGCCACCGAGGTGGCCCCGTCGTACCGAGACTCGGGGCTCCCCCGAGATGCCGTCGTCGTCGGCGCCCGCATGTCGCTGGTCGGGGGCGACCGGGCGACGATCCGCGAGAGGATGAACGAAGCTCGCGAGTGGCGCCGCCGAACGCAGCCGCT
>DASUQY010000188.1:0-4701 GCA_036280315.1 Actinomycetota bacterium | reverse complement strand
CCGTTCGGCGAAAGCCCGGTTGCTAGACTTCGTTGCCTCGCCCTCGTAGCTCAGAGGATAGAGCGCCGGCCTCCGGAGCCGGGTGCGCAGGTTCGAGTCCTGCCGAGGGCGCAACTCACGCGAGGGCGCCGATGAATCGTCGACTCCTGCTGATACGACACGCCAAATCGAGCTGGAACGACGCCTCGCTCTCCGATCGCGAACGGCCGCTCGCCGGGCGCGGGCGCAAGGCGGCGGCACGGATGGGAGCCCACCTTCGGAACCGGGGGCTGCTGCCCGCCGTGGTGCTCTGCTCTCCGTCGAGGCGGACGCGGGAGACGGTCGAGCTCCTGGAGTTCCCCGGCGCCGAGGTGACGTCCCTCGATGAGCTTTACGGCGCGAGCGCGGGCGATCTGCTCGCGAGCGTGCAGGAGGCTCGCGGTGACGCCGAGGTCGTCGCCGTCGTCGGCCACAACCCGGGCATCCAGGACCTCTCGATCGAGCTCGCGAGCCACGACGCGGCGGCAGATGCGGTTCGGCTCCGCCAGAAGTTCCCAACCTGTGCGGTGGCCATCTTCGACGTCGACAGCGGATGGCGCGACATTGCTACTGGACGTGTTCGTCTCGCATCGTTCGTCGTGCCGAAGGATCTGCCGTAGATGACGCGCCTCGCCGAACGAGAGCGCCGAACCTCCCCGAAGACGTCGCTGATATCGTTCGGGCCCAACGTGGATCGTGACGACCTTCGCGCCGCCGTCTCGAACGATATGCCGCGCACGATCGACGAGCTGTCGCGGCTCGTCCGCATCCCCTCGATCGCGTTTCCCGACTACGACACCCGGCCGGTTCGCTCGTCGGCCGAGACGACCGCGGAGATCCTCGAGGCCGCCGGCTTCGCCGGTGTACGAGTGATCGAGCTTCCCGACGGGGTGGAGCATCCCGCGGTGTTCGGAGAGGCGAAGGGGCCAGCGGGCGCCCCGACGATCCTGCTCTACGCGCACCACGACGTGCAGCCGGAGGGCCCGCTCGAGGAGTGGTCGACCCCGCCGTTCGAACCCTCGGTTCGGGACGGACGGATCTACGGGCGCGGAACGTCCGACGACAAGTGCGGGATCGTCATGCATGCCGCGGCGCTCCGAGCATGGGACGGCAAGCCGCCCGTCACCGTGAAGGTGATCGTCGAGGGCGAGGAAGAGGCGAGCACCGCGCACCTCGACTTCTTGATCGGCGCGCACGAGGAGCTCCTCGCCGCGGACGCGGTCGGTGTCGCCGATGGCGGCAACTGGCGTACGGGCGTTCCGGCGATCGGGACGAGCATGCGAGGCGTCGTCGATTGCCGGGTCACTGTTCGCACGCTCGACCTGGCCGTGCACAGCGGTTCCTTCGGCGGTGCGGTGCCTGACGCGCTGATGTCGCTGGCGCGGATGCTCGCCACCCTCCACGACGACGACGGGAACGTGGCGATCGAAGGGCTCCGGAGCTGGCCATGGGAAGGTGTCGACATGACGGAGGAGGAGCTCCGCGAGGAGGTGCCGGTGCGCCCGGGAGTGCAGCTGATCGGCTCGGGCACGATCGCCGAACGTCTGTGGTCGAAACCCGCCCTGTCGGTCCTCGGGATCGACGCGCCGCGCGTTCCCGAAGCGTCGAACCAGCTCGTTCCGGTTGCGACGGCAAAGGTCAGCCTGCGCATCCCGCCCGAGCAGGACGCCGATGAGGCGATGGGGCTGTTGACGAAGCACCTCGAGCAGCACGCTCCTTGGGGCGTCGAGACTCGCGTCGACAAGGGCCAGCCCGGTGCCGGCATGCGAGTCTCGGCTGACGGACCTGCGTTCGCCGGGATGCTGCGCGCGATGGAGGCAGCGTACGGGCGCCCCGCCGTGCAGAGCGGGAGCGGCGGGTCGATCCCGCTGGTGCCGGTGCTCTCGCGAACGTTCCCGAAGGCGGAGATCCTCGTGTACGGCGCTTCGGACGAGAAGAGCCAGTACCACTCGATCGACGAAAGCGTGGACCTCGGCGACCTGGAACGGGCGGTCCTGTGCCAGGCGTTCCTGTTCGCCGAGCTCGGAAACGCCTGAATCAACGCTGCAGGCGATTCCACCGGGGCTGCTACGGTGGGCGGCATGAGCGAAGCCGCGGTGCCGCAGCCACCGGAAGTCGTCGGTCCGCCCAAGCCGGGCGATGAGGGGTCCGAATCGATCACCCAGCCGGCGAAGCTCCTGCGGATCGCGAGCATGGTTCGCGAGCTCCTCGATGAGACGCGCCAGGCGTCGCTCGACGAGCCCGGCCGCGTTCGACTGCGCCAGATCTACGAGCGCGCGGTCGGCGAGCTCGTCGAGGTGCTCTCACCCGATCTGCGCGAGGAGCTCGAGACACTCGCGCCGCCGATGAGCGGCGTGCCCACCGATGCCGAGATCCGCGTCGCGCAGGCGCAGCTCGTCGGATGGCTCGAGGGACTGTTCCACGGGATACAGGCCGCGTTGTTCGCGCAGCAGGCGGCGGCGCGGGCGCAGTTTGAGGAGCTTCGGCGCCGGGGCCTTCCGGCCGGTCAAGCACCCGGCGGCGAGAACCCTCCGGGCCCCGACATGCGCGGCCAGTACCTGTAGTCGGTCATCGACGCACTTCCTCCCACGCCTCGCGCCACGCCGGCGCGCCGGTACACGCCCGTCCGCGCTCATCGCCGCAGTCCACGGTGGGCGTACGCCACAGCTCGAGGGACGCGAGGAACTCTCGGTCCCCGCACCGCCCGAACCGCAGGCTGTCCGCGAGATCCGCGAAGTCGCCAAGCTCTTCACGGATCAAGGCGCACGCGTGCGCGTTGCTTGGAGCCCCGCCATACCACCGCGCCATCTCGTCCTGAACCTCGGCCGAGAGTGTCCGGCCCATCCACCGCAGCATGCAGTTCGGGTGCTCGGCGTCCGCGGCGACCATCCACGTGTCCGCCCAGCCGGTCGCACCCTCCTCCGGGATGAGCGCCGCGATCGGCTGGTCCTGGATCTGCAGCAGGCTGAGAGCGATCGGCCATCCGGTGCCCACCACCACGTCTCCACTTCCGAACGCCTCGATCGTGTCCGTGAAGAACGTCCAGTACAGACCGACGAGAGGGGCCTGCTGCTGGAGCAGGTTCGTGGCGGCCTCGAGCTGCGGCGGCGTCAGCGCGTACGGATCGTCGATCCCGAGCTCTGGTTCGGCGGCCGATAGGTACAGCGCGGCGTCGGCGATCGACATCGGCGAATCGAGCATGGCGATCCGGCCGCCGTATTTCGTGTCCGGCTCGTACACGACCTCCCAGCTGGTCGGCTTGGGTCGAACGGCCCGCTCGTCGAACATCAGGAAGTTCGGCCCGTACAGCGCGGGAACGCCGAACACATCGCCCTCGACGATGTAGTGACGAGCGTTGTCGCCGCGGAGCGGCGCGAGCACTCGGTCCCACCCCGGGATGATCTCGGGATCGACCGCGGCGACCGTCCGCTCGTTGATGAGCTCGCGCGCGATGTCGCCGGGGACCGAGGCCCCGTCGAATCCGGAGTCCTCGGTGGTCAGCACGTCGAGCATCTCGTCGCCGGAGTCGGCGTATTGAACGTGGACCGTGCACCCGGTTTCGCGCTCGAACGGGGTGACCCAGTCGAACGCCGGGTCGCTCGACCCGTCCTCGACGTAGCCGGCGAACGCGAGGAGGTTCAGCTCTCCCTCGGGATCCCCGACCTCGTCCAGGACGACGACGGGCTCGACGACGGGCGGCTCCTCGTCGTCGTCGTCGGAGCATGCGGCACCGACGAGCAACCCGGCGAACACGAGCAAGACGAAGGACGAGCGTCGTCCGAGCATCGACGGTCGAAGGCTACCGGCAGTGATGCCGATTACGGTGGAGCCGCGGTCCTCGCGGCCGGCGTCCGCGCGTCGGGCCCGGCCGCGAGTCGCTGGGCGATGTAGATCGGCACGAACATGACGAGGATGACCGCCAGCGCGACAACGTTCACGACGGGGCGATTCCGGGGGAGCCGGAGGCTGTTGTAGATGAACTTCGGGATTGTCGCCGTGCTGCCGGCCGTGAAGTTCGTCACCACGATCTCGTCGAACGACAGCGCGAACGCCAGAAGTGCGCCGGCCACGAGCGCCGTTCGGATTGCGGGGAACGTCACGTAGCGGAACGTCTGCCAGCCATCGGCGCCGAGATCCATCGACGCCTCGACGAGCGACGTCGGCGACCGGCGCAAGCGCGCGAGCACGTTGTTGTAGACCACGACGATGCAGAACGTCGCGTGACCGATCACGATCGTGAGGACGCCGAAGCTGATCCCGAAGTTGTTGATCGACGTGTTCAGCGCGATCGCCGTGACGATGCCCGGCAGCGCGATCGGCAGGACGAGGAGGAAGGAGACCGAGTTCCGGCCGAAGAACCGGAACCGATGAACTGCGAACGCGGCGGCGCTGCCCAATAGGAGCGCGACGAGCGTGGCCAGCACGGCAACCTGCAGCGAGTTCGCGAGCGCCTCCCGCACCTTGGGCTCACGCCACGCGACGCCGAACCACTTCGTCGTGTACTCCTCGATGGGCCAGGCCTGTCCGATGCTGTCGTTGAACGCGTAGAGCACCACGATCCCGATGGGGACGTACAGGAACAGCAGCGTGAACACGGTTCCGCCCCTGATCAGCCACCTCGCGGTCCGGGACTCCACCGCTACAGCGCCTCGAACGCGCCGGCCCGCTTGGCCGCGAACAGGT
>DASUQY010000187.1:0-3562 GCA_036280315.1 Actinomycetota bacterium | reverse complement strand
TGAACCGCCTCGTCGTCACGGCGGGTCTGACATGGCGACAGGTACAGATCCTCCGTGCGTATCGGAAGTACCACCATCGGGTCAATGCGAGCTTCCCGGTGGAATACAAGAACGAGGCGTTCGCCGCCCACCCGCATATCGCGGCAAAGCTCGTCGCGCTGTTCGAGGCCAAGTTCGACCCTGCGCGTCCGGGCGATCCGAAGGCGCTTGAGAAGATCCGCGAGGAGATCGTCGCCGACCTCGACGCCGTCGTTTCGTTGGAGCAGGACCGAATCCTGCGGAACGCCCTCGGCGTGATCGACGCAACCGTTCGGACGAACGCGTACAAACCGCGCGCGACGACGCTGTCGTTCAAGTTCCGTTCCGGCGACGTTCCTGAGATGCCGAAGCCCACACCGCTCTACGAGATCTTCGTGTACTCGCCGGAGATGGAGGCGATCCATCTACGCGGCGGGAAGGTGGCACGCGGCGGAATCCGGTGGTCGGACCGCCGGCAGGACTATCGCACCGAGGTCCTCGGCCTGATGAAGGCGCAGATGGTGAAGAACAGCGTGATCGTTCCGACCGGATCCAAGGGTGGATTCGTTTTGAAGCGTCAGCCGGAGGAACCGGCGGCGCTGAACGCGGAGGTTACCCGGCAGTACGTCCGCTTCATGAACGGATTGCTAGACCTGACCGACAATCGCGTCGACGGCCGCGTCGTGCACCCTGATCACGTCGTCGTGCACGACGAGGACGATCCCTACCTCGTCGTCGCCGCCGACAAGGGAACGGCCCGGCTGTCTGACACCGCGAACGCGGTCGCGGCCGACTATGGGTTCTGGCTGGGCGACGCGTTCGCGTCCGGGGGATCGGCGGGGTACGACCACAAGAAGCTCGCCATCACGGCGCGCGGCGCGTGGGAGTCGGTCAAGCGGCACTTCCGCGAGATCGGGACCGACGTGATGAACGAGCCGTTCACGGTCGTGGGCATCGGCGACATGTCGGGAGACGTGTTCGGCAACGGGATGCTCAATTCCGAGCAGACGTGCCTCGTCGCGGCGTTCGATCACCGGCACGTGTTCGTCGATCCGACGCCGAACCCGGCAGTTGGCTATCAGGAGCGCCGACGCCTGTTCGACATGCCGACGTCCACCTGGGAGGCGTACGACCGTTCGAAGATCTCCCCGGGCGGTGGCGTGTGGCCGAGAACGGCCAAGTCGATCCCCATCTCGCCGGAGGCGCGGCTGGCGCTCGGCGTCGACGTCGACAAGATGTCGCCGGACGAGCTGATCCGTGCGATCCTCCGCGCTCCCGTCGACCTCCTCTACAACGGTGGCATCGGCACGTACGTGAAGGCGTCGTCGGAGTCCAACGCCGACGCGGGCGACCGCGTGAACGACGCGCTCCGCGTGAACGGGATCGACCTCCGCTGCCGCGTCGTGGTCGAGGGCGGCAACCTCGGCTTCACGCAACGGGGGCGGATCGAGTTCGCGTTGGCCGGTGGACGGATCAACACCGACTTCATCGACAACTCCGGCGGCGTGAACTGCTCCGACCACGAGGTCAACCTGAAGATCCTCTTCGGACTTGCCATGCAGCGAGGCGAGCTTGGGCTCGAGGGTCGGAACGCACTTCTGCACGAGGTCGAACAGGACGTCGTCCGGCACGTGCTCTACGACAACTTCCTGCAGGCGCAGATCCTGTCGCAGGAGGCGGGCCAGTCATCCGGCCGGATGGAGGCGTTCGACGACCTGATGCAGTCCCTCGAGTCGGAGGGCCAGCTCGACCGAACGCTCGAGGCGCTGCCGAGCGGGGAGGAGATGACCGAACGTCGTCGCGCCGGTCGAGGCATGGCCCGACCCGAGCTCGCCGTCCTGCTCGCGTACGCGAAACAGAGCGTGAAGCACGCGCTGCTCGATTCGTCGCTCCCGGACTCGCAGTATCTCGAGCAGGACTTGCGCGCGTACTTCCCGCCGGCCGTCACCGAGCGGTTCGGCTCGCTGATGCCGGAACACCCGCTCCGCCGCGAGCTCATCGCGACGATCGTCGCCAACGACGTCGTGAACTCGCAGGGCATCACGTTCGTGTCCAGACTCGTGACGGAGACCGGGGCGGAGATCGGCGACGTCGTACGCGCATACCGCATCGCTCGGGACGTCACGGGGGCCGTCGACCGGTGGGAGGCGATCGAGGCGCTCGTGGGCACGCTCCCTCCAGCCGAGCTCGATGAGCTCATGACGGGGGTCGACCGCCTCGTCGAACAGGTCGCGCGGTGGTATCTGCTGCACGCACCGGGGACGCTCGGACGGGCGATCGAGGCACATCGAGAGCCGTTCCGTCGCTTCGAGGAGTCGGTGGTGTCCGTTGCGCCGGACGCGTGGCGCCAGCAGCGCGAGCGAGAGGCGTGGAGCCTGATGGACCGCGGCGTTCCCGACGACATCGCGCGCCGCCATGTGATCCAACCGTTCCTCGTCCATGGCCCGAACGTCGCCACGCTCGCGCTCGAGCTCGACCGCCCGGTCGAGGACGTGGCGCGGGCGTTCTTCCTCGTCGGGGTGGCGGCGTACGTCGACTGGCTGGAGGGACGGCTCGACGAGGTCCACGCGTCGACTCGTTGGCATCGGTGGGCGTTGCAGGCGGTCGAGGACGACCTCGCCTCGGCGCGGCGGCGCTTGGCCGAACGCGCGCTTTCGAGCGCAGACGGTGGGTCCGTAGATGAAGCGGTGGACGCGTTCATCGCCGAGCGGGAGGACACGATCAAGCGTCTCGTGCGGTTCATGCGCGGTCTCGAGCTGGAGGAGACCAGCGATATCGCCGCCGTGACCGTCGCCGTGCGGCAGATCCGAACGCTGGCCGGCTGACCGTCGGCGGTCGAAACGTCGGAGCCTGTTGTTAGCCTCGACGCATGGAGCCTTCGGTCCAGCCGTTCCACTGGGGTCTCGATGATCTGAGCCGGGACGTGCTCGACTTCGAACGCGCGTGGCGGCCGTCCGGGCGGTCCAAGGAACGAGCGATCAGGGAGTCGTTCGGCATCTCGCCCACGCGATACCACCAGGTCCTCGTGCGCGTCGTGGAGTCGGCGGACGCGCTGGCGTACGACCCGATGTTGGTCGGACGGCTCAGGCGGCTCCGTGACGCGCGACGACGAACGCGGCTCGCCCGGAGGCTTGGGCGGTCAACCACTCACGGGTAGGATGGGCCGGCACGAGCCCCCGACCAACAGGAGCTTCATCCTCTCAATGGGAGCGAGCACGCTGAGGTTCGCGCTCATCGTGGCCCTGGTCGTCGGGGGGATCGTTCTCATCAACCAGGCGTTCCCCGAGGCATCCCAGGACACGTCGGTGCCCCCGGACAACGGCATCGGAACGACCGACAGCCCCTCGCCGACTCCGTCACCGGATGGCGACGACGAACCGACGAAGCCGACGCCGAGTCCTACGGTGCAGGGGACGGTGATCGCCGTGTTCAACGGCGCGGGTGTCAGCGAGCTCGCAAGCAACACGCAGGACGAGCTCATCGAGCGGTTCGACTTCGTGGCCGGCCAAGAAGCGGCCGATGCCCCGGCACCGGTCTCGGTCAC
>DASUQY010000186.1:0-9509 GCA_036280315.1 Actinomycetota bacterium | reverse complement strand
CGGCCCGACGACGAACGCGACGAGGTACGTCGACATCGGCATCGTGTCCGCGAACGACACGCGCACCCGACCCTCCACGAGCGGCTCGCGCTCGACCTCCGGCCCGTTCGAGATGGCGAGGACGCCGTCCTCGACGTCCAGGGTGACCCCGAACACCGCCTTCAGGTCGGGCTCGTCCCAACACGGGAACGCCCGGCGGGCATCCGTCGCCTCGAAGTGCGTCGTCGCGATGGCGCGCGTGGTGCCGCTCTCGTCCACGTACGTCGAGCGGTAAAAGCCCCGGAGGCGGTTCGACAGTCGGCCGCGGAACGCGATGTGCAGGTTCCACTCGCCCGGTGCCGCGCGCTCGGCCAGCCGCAAGTGGGCGCGTTCGGTCTCGTCGTCGAGTCGAACGTCGGTGACGGCGATGCTGGTCCCGTCACGTTCGAGGGCGGCCGATGTGACGTCGAGCTCCGCGGCGTTCAGAACGATCTCGTCGACGTTCTCGCGCACCTCAACCTCGACGGTCTCGCTGCCCGAGAACGTCTCCGCGTCGAGGTCGGGATCGAAAACGAGGTCGTAGCGGCGCGGGACGACAGTCCGCGGGAGGCGGTATCGAGCCTCTTCGCTCACCCGTTCACGTAGGTGAGCCAGCTCGCGTACCGCTCGGTCTCACCCTTCGTCGCCGAGAAGAACGCCCCCTGGAGCTCCTTGGTGATCGGGCCGCGATGTCCCTCACCCACCACGCGGTCGTCCACCTCGCGGATCGGCGTGATCTCCGCGGCGGTGCCGGTGAAGAACACCTCGTCCGCGTTGTACAGATCCGTCCTCACCAGGTTCTCCTCGTGCACCTCGTACCCGAGGTCGCGTGCGATCGTCATCACGCTGTGCCGCGTGATCCCATCAAGACATCCTGCCTGAATGGGCGGCGTCGTGAGGCCGCTATCGCGAACGATGAAGACGTTCTCACCCGACCCGTCGGTGATGAACCCCGACTCGTTCAACATGATCGCCTCGTCGTAGCCCGCCTTCAGGCTCTCCACCTTGGCCAGGACGCTGTTGATGTACTGACCGGTGGCCTTCGCGGCGGCCGGAAGCGAGTTCTGTGAGTTCCGCCGCCACGACGAGATCTTGATCCGCACGCCTTGTTCGAGCGCGTCTTCGCCGAGGTACGCGCCCCACGGCCACACAGCGACGAAGACGTTCACCGGCGCGTTGAGCGGGTTCACGCCCATCTCGCCGTAGCCACGAAGCGCGACGGGGCGGATGTAGCACGCGTTCAGGGCGTTCGAGCGGATCACGTCCTTGACAGCTTCGGTGATCGCCTCGAGGGAGTACGGGATCTCCATGTGATACAGCTTCGCGGACCGGAAGAAGCGCTTCATGTGCTCGTCGAGGTGCCACACCGCTGCGCCGCGCGAGGTCTCGTATGCGCGGATCCCCTCAAAAACGCCACTCCCGTAATGAAGCGCGTGGCTGAGAACGTGAACGTTGGCGTCTCGCCAGTCCACGAGCTCGCCGTCCATCCAGATCTTGTCGACCTCGGTGATCGGCATGCGGCCTCCGGTCAGGAAGCAGAACGACGGAAGGATACCTGCCGGTCGCCGCGGAGGTCAGGCCTAAACGTCCGACACTCAGGGGATATCGAATGCCCTCCAGCGCGTCGCCCGCTCGTACGGTCGAGGTGCGTCGAGATCGCCGAAACGCTCGGCCGCCCACCGTCGAACCTCTTCGTGCGCGCGCAGGCGATCGTCTTCGGGCACCACCCAGGTCCATGAGTAGAGGTTGTCGCGGATGCCGTCCAAGAACAGTCCAAGGGGGTCGTCGCCACCCTCGTGCACCGGCGGGAGCTCTCGCGGCCGAGCCCCAAGCTCGACGAGCACCGCGTCGAGTGAACCGTAGTCGTCCCAGTGAATGCCGATCGGATCCAGCTTCAACCCGACGAGCCCGGCAAAACGGTCCTTGATCTCGTCTCGCTCGCCGCCGTACGCGCCGAGGTTCACCAGGAATACTCCTCCCGGCCGGACGGCGCGAAGGACTTCGGCCACGACCGCTCGCCAATCCGGGATGAGATGGAGCACCCATCGCAGGTACGCGGCGCCGAATGCGTGATCACGGAACGGCAATCGAGTCGCGTCCGCGAGGACGAGGGGGAACGGAGCACGTTCCCCGGCCTTGTCCACGAGCTTGGCCAACATCGGCGCCGAGATGTCCACGCCGACGAGGTCGACCCGGCGCTCGTGCAGAGGGAGGGCGAGCAGTCCCGTGCCGACGCCTACCTCGAGGACTCGGCCCCGTCCGCGGAGCTCGGAGGACAGGAGCTCCATCGTTCGGGCCATCGCCTCATCGGAGATCGAGCGCGTCCGGTCGTAGAACTCGGCAGCGCGGTCGAAGCGGACGGAACCGGTCACGCCGGCGAGGCTACGACTTGGGGACGTCCTTGTTGGGGTCGAGAAATGGCAACGGCGCCACCGTCACCGGAACGCGTCCGCGAGGTGTTTCGGCCTCGAGCTCGGAGCCCGGTTCCTCTCGTCGGATGGGGACCCAGCCGTAGCCGATGTTCTTCTTCAGGCGAGGCGACCACGCAGCTGCCGTGACCCGCCCGACGGTGGCGTCGCCATCGACGAGCGGCCAGAAGTCGTTCAACGCGCCCTCATCGGTCATCGGGCCGCCGCCGATCTCGATCCCCACGAGCTTCCGGTCGATGAGATTGCCGTCGCGGATCTGCTCGAGTCGTTCGCGACCGAGGAACGTCCGGTCCTTGTTCCACTCCACGAACTTCTCGAGACCGGTCACATGCAACGGCGTGTCCTCGATACGCATGTCCGAGCCGTAGTTGAAGATGCCGGCCTCGATCCTGCGCGCCTCGGATGGCGCGATGACGCGAATTCCGTGAGGTTCCCCGGCGCGCACGATGCGTTCGAACAGCTCGTCTCCACGGCTCGTGTCCTGCAGGTACAGCTCGAACCCGACTTCGCCCGTCCATCCGGTCCTGCTGACGACGATCGGGATGCCATCGACGTCGGCCTCGGCGCAGAAGTAGTAGCGAAGGTCGGCTACCGCGTCGCCCAGCAGGTCACGCACGACGTCCTTGGATCGCGGACCCTGGATCTGCAACGGAGCGACGTCCGCCTCGAGAATCTCGACGTCGAGTCCTCGCGCTCCTGCCACGCCTGCGGCGTATAGGAGCGCGTCCGAGTCGGCGAGGGCAAGCCAGAACCGGTCCTCGGCCAGGCGGAGCAGAACAGGGTCGTTCACGATGCCGCCCCACGGCGCTGTGATCAGCACGTATCTCGCTTGCATGACCTCGACCTTGGACAGGTCGCGGCACGTGATCGAATCGACGAGCTCGAACGCGCCCGGACCGCGCAACTCGACGCAGCGCTCGACAGCGACATCCCACAGGGTGACGTCGTTCACCAGCGCCCAGTACTCGGTGATCGGATCGTCATAGAGTGTGGGCAGCAGCATGTGGTTGTACAGGCCCCAGCTCGTGCACCCGTGCCGCTTCGTCGCGTCGAAGTAGGGCGACTTCCGGTACCAGGGCTGGACGTAGAACGTGAAGGTCTCGGACGGCAACGTCGTCAGCGCGCGCGTTCGAGCCGCATCAGTTGAGGGAGGGATCGAGAGGCATCGTCGCCATCAGCCGGTACTTCGGCCCTTTCCGTCGCACGACGGCGCTCCACAAATCGTCGGGCTCCTGGGTGAACACGTCCTCGGCGCGGGCGGACTCGACGATCCACGACCCCTCTTCGATCTCCCCTTCGAGCTGACCGGCACCCCACCCCGCGTAGCCGGCGAACACACGTGCGCGCCGGAGCGGTCCGATCCGTTCGGCGTCGACGCCGTCGGGCAGGAATCCGATCGAGCCGAACGCGATCACCTCTGCCAGCTCGGGACGCTCGAAATCCGCGACGACGACGGCCGACTGCGGCTGCACGGGACCACCGACGAACACCCGTTCCCCTAGACCTACCAACGTCGCCAGTGGGGGCGCGGCATCGACGACATCGACCTCGGTCGCTCGGTTCAGCACGACGCCAACGGCGCCTGCATCGTCGTGATGGCCGACGAGCACGACTGCCCGCCGGAAGTTCGGGTCCCACAGCGACGGACCGGCGACGAGGAGCGAACCGCCGAGCGACTCCACGCGTGCATCATCCTCGAAGAAGCCGCGGCGCGACCATGACTACGAGACCGGGATGTCTTTGTTCGCATCGAGAAACGGGAGCGTCGCCGTCACCGCCGGTACGGGCCCGTCCGGGGAGAGCACCTCGACCTCGTTCCCGGGCGCGGCGAGCCTGATGGGCACCCACGCGTACCCGATGTTCCTCTTCAGACGGAACGAGTACGAAGCGCTGGTCAGCCGGCCGACCACTTCCCCGCGGTGCCGCACCGCCCAGAACTCCTCGAGCCACAGACGGAAGGGCTCGCCACCGATCTCCAGGCCGACGAGCTTGCGATCGACGCCTTCGGAAGCGATGCGCTCGAGCGATTCCCGGCCAATGTGGTCGACTCCGGGTTCGACGAGTCGCTCCATGCCCGTCACGTGCAGCGGCGAGTCCTCGATGCCCATGTCGTTGCCGTAGTTGAAGATTCCGGCCTCGAGCCTTCGTTGGTCCGACGGCGCGATCGCCCGGATCTCGAATGTCCGACCAGCTTCCATCACCCGATCCCAGAGCTCGGTGCCGCGCGCGCCGTCGCACAGGTAGATCTCGAACCCGACCTCGCCGGTCCACCCCGTTCGCGACACCACGACCGAGATGTCGCCGACCGAGCCCTCCCAGCACCGGTAGTACCGAAGGTTCGCGACCTCGTCGCCGAACAGCATTCGGATCACGTCCTTGCTCTTTGGCCCCTGCACCTGCAGCGGCGAGACGTCGGGCTCTCGGATCGACACGTCGAGTCCGGCGAACGCCTGCACGCCGAGCGCATAGAGGAGCGCGTCGGAATCGGCGGTCGACAGCCAGAACCGGTCCTCGCCAAGCCGTAGCAAGATGGGGTCGTTCACGATACCGCCGTGCGGCGCGATGATCGGCGCGTACTTGCACTGCAGCAGTTCACAGCGCGAGAGGTCACGGCACGTCAGCAACTGCGTGAACGCCGCGGCGTCTGGCCCGGTGATCTCGACCTGCCGCTCCACCGCAACATCCCACAGAGTGACGTGGTTGACCAGGTGCCAATACTCGGCCTCGTCGTCGTCGTACAGCGTCGGGATCAGCATGTGGTTGTAGAGATCCCAGCTCCGGCAGCCCGCCTCGACGGTCCGGTGCCAGTACGGCGAACGCCGGTACCACGAAGCCGTGTAGAACGTGAACGAATACGGTTCGTTCATCTACTTCAGGACGCCGCGGCGGCGGTCGAGCCGGATCTCGCGGACGCAGTTGAACGCGGGGATGCCGCAGACGCCACCGCCGGCGTGCGTCGCGCTCGAGCACTGGTACAGCCCGTGGATCGGCGTTCGGTAGTCGGCATACCCCGGCGCCGGCCGCACGTGGAATAGCTGATCGGCCGACAGCTCGCCGTGGAAGATGTTGCCGCCGATCAGGTGCCACTCGTTCTCCATGTCGTACGGGCCGATCACCTGTCGCGCGATCACGGACTCCTTGAACCCCGGCGCGGCGTCGTCGTAGGACTGAATCACGCGATCGGCGTACGCCTCGAGCTCGTCTCGATGCGGTTCCTTCGACCACTCGTGCGGCACCCACTGCGTGAAGAGCGACACCACATGCGCGCCCTCCGGAGCGAGCGATGGATCGAGCGCCGTCGGGATCACGCCATCGCTGAACGGGAGCGTCGACGCCTTCCCCGCGCGCGCTTCCTCGAACGACCGTTCCAGCTGATCGATCGACGGCGCGATCTCGAAGCCGCCGCTGTAGTCGTTCCACTCGGGGTCCGCGGCCAGTGTCGGGGCCTTGGACAGCGCGCAGTTGATCTTCACGACGCCCGAGCGACTGGACCAATGCTCGATATCGCTGACGAACTCGTCCGGGAGCTCGGCCCGATCGAGCTGACGCAGGAACGTGATCTGGGGGTGACACGCCGTGATGACGATCGGCGCGCTCAGCTCGTCACCGCCCTCGAGGGCGACGCCTCGCGCCTTCCCGCCCCGAACGAGCACACGTTCAACCTTCGCGTTCGTGCGGATCTCCGCGCCGAACGTCCTGGCGCTCCGCTCGATCGCCCCCGCGACGGCGCCCATCCCACCTTCCGGCACGCCCCACGAGCCGAGGGTTCCGTCGCCAACGTCGCCGATCGAGTGATGGGCCATCACGTAGCCGGTCCCCGGCTCGTACGGGCCCGCCCACGTACCGATCAGCCCGTTGATGGCCATCACAGCCTTCACCTGCTCGGACTCGAAGAACCGGTCGAGGATGTCGGCCACGCTCATCGTGAGCAGGCGCGTGACCTCGCCCACGGTTCGTACGTTGAGACCGCGGAACCGCCACGCCAGACGGATCTGCTCGATGAGGTCGCGCGGCCGCTTGGACCCGAGCTTGGGCGGCGTGGTCATCAGCAGCGGACCGAGCACCGCCGCGAGCCCACCGATCCACGCGTCCCACCGTTCGATCGCGTCGGCGTCCTTCTTGGAGAACTTCGCGAACTCCTCACGGTTCTTGGACGTGTCCTCGTACTCGATCATCAAGCGCCCATCGGGGAACGGAACTACGTATGGGCCCACCGGATGCACGCGGTATCCGTGTCGCTCGAGTTCGAGGTCCTGGATGATCGTGTCGGGCATCAGGCTCATCACGTACGAGAGCGTCGTCACCCGGAACTCGGGATGATCGGGCCACGGTTGGTCCGTCGCCGCCGCGCCGCCCGTCTTGTGTCGAGCCTCACAGACGACGACGCGAGCGCCGCTCTTCGCCAAGTAGGCCCCAGCCACGAGGCCGTTATGGCCTCCGCCGATCACGATGGCGTCGTACGCGTTCGCCTGCATGCCAGAAGCGTGCATGGAACCACATCGCTGAACGGCCGTTCAAGCCGCACGGTCAGGCCGGATCGGCAGGGAGCGTGGTCGTGTCTGCGCTCGCGACGGCTGGTCGGATGACGGGCTCGATGGTGACCACGGTCGGTTCGTCAGTTGCGCGCTCGTCTGCGGCCGTCGGCGCCACTTGGCCCGTCCTATCGGGCAACCACCGGATCAGCGGCAGCAGGATCGCCGTGCCGACGGCACCGGTGATTCCTCCGACGATGTACGCCCCTCTGGGCCCAACCGCGGGGACGACGAAACCGGCGAGGACCAGCGCAATCAACATCGCGACGTGTTGGATTGCCTCCGACGCCCCAAACACGCGGCTGCGCACGACGTCCGGGGATCGTCGCTGCGTCAAGTTCTGCTCCGCGACGAGCGTCGGGCCGTCAAGGGTGCCGAACAGAGCGAGCCACACGAGGACGAGCCAGAACCACGGCGAGGCCGCAACGCCGAAGGCGGTTAGCGTGACGAGGCCGCTACACACGAACATCACCCACCCCTCGCTCTGCTCGGTGACGCGTCGGCCGAGGAACGACCCGACGATCGTGCCGCATCCCCAGGTCGCCGTAAGAAGCCCATAGCCGAGCGACCCGGTTCCGAACTCGTCCGCGAGCACCGGATCGGCGACGATCGTCATGGCCATGCCGACGATGAACGCGAACCACGAGACCGTCATCGTCCGGAGCACGCGGTCGCGAGCGATGAACCTGACGCCGGCGACGAGGCCGCGATGCGCCTCCTCGTCCTCGGCGTTGCGCTCGGGATCGGCGAAGTTGCCTCGGACGCTCATCACGAGGAGCGCAGAGACCGCGAAGGACGCGGCGTTCGCCAGGAACGCCAACGCCGGATCGAGCACCGCCACGAGGACGCCGCCGAGGAGCGGTCCAATGGTGAGGCCGATGTTCGAACCCACCGCGACCAGGCTGTTGGCCCACGAGAGGTTGTCCCGACCGGCGACGTTGGGTATCGCCGCGGCCGACGCGGGGAAGAACGGTGCCTCCGACACGGACGCTAGGAAACCAATCCCGAGCAACGCGAACGGCTGATCGAACAGCGCCATGACAGCCCAACACGAGGCTCCGGCGACGTCGGACGCGATCATGACGCGGCGTCGGTCGAAGCGGTCGCCGATCGCTCCGGCGAGCGGACCGAGGAGGCCGGCGAATCCCCACGTGAGGACCATGGTGCTGGCGATCCATGCCGCCGAGCCGGTCTCCTCGTAGATCGTGAACGCGAGGGCGGTGCCGCCAGCGAGCGTGCCGGTACGGGAGATCAGGCGCCCGAGGGCCAGCCGACGAACGGCGGCCCTTGCCGAGCCGGGGGTTCGCACAACGTTCGCTTCGCTCACTGTGCTACCCCCCGGCACCCCCCGAAGGCGTGATCACGATGTTCTCTCAGCCGCGATAGCGACGGGCTCGCCGACGACGGTCGCTCCCGGCGCCGGCTGCGGGATCGACTCGTCCTCGGCGACCGGCCGCAGGTTCCGCAGCGGGAGCAGCATCACTGCGGCGACGAGCGCCGTGGCGCCGCCGATCAGGTACACGCCCTGCGGTGTCACCGCGTCGAGCACTGGTCCGGCGACGATGTACGAGATGGCCAGTCCGAGCGAGATGACGGCCTCGAACGCGCCCATTGTGCGACTCCTGACCGCGTCGGGCGTCCGTCGCTGCATGATCCCGTTCTCCGCCACGATCGTGAGTCCGTCCGACGTGCCCATCGCGAGAAGCGAGACGAGCACGAGCGCGAACGCCGGCGCGAGACCGACACCGAACGCCGAGATGGCGATGCCGAACGCCGCGGCGACGAGCCACTTCGGTTCGGTCCGGGGGCTCATCCATCGGCCGGCGGCCGAACCGAGCACAGAGCCGAGCCCCCAACACGCGATCAGGAACCCGAATCCAACCTCACCCGCGCCGAAGTGCTCGGCAAGCGGGGCGTCGGCGACCATGCTCATGCCCATCCCGATGACGAACACGAGCCACGCGGCTGCCAGCCGCCGCAGCACGGCGTCACGCCACAGGAACGTGAGTCCCGCCGTGAAGCCGTCATGCTCGGCGTGCTCGGCTGAGTCGCGGTCGTCCTGGAACCGAGCGTGCACGGAGAGCGTGATCAGGACCGACAGGAGGAACGAGGCCGCGTTGATCCCGAACACCCACGACGCGTCGCCGAACGCTGCCAGCAGTACCCCACCGATGACCGGCCCGATGGCGATGCCCGCTTGCACGCCGACCGTGACAAGGCTGTTCGCCCACGACAGCTGTTCGTCGTCCTGAACCAGCGACGGGATCGCGGCGCGCGACGCGGAGAAGAACGGCAGATCCGCGAGAGCTGAGCCGAAGGCGAGCGCGATCAGCAGGCCGGCGTCGTGAACGAGCGCCATCGCGGCGAAGAACCCCACAGAGACCAGTTCGGACACGACCATCACGCGGCGCCGGTCGAAGCGGTCACCGAGCGCTCCGGCGAACGGTCCGAGGATCCCGGCCACGTCGAACGTGAGCAGCAACGACAACGCCTGCATCCACGGCGAGTGCGTCTGGTCCCACACGGTGAA
>DASUQY010000185.1:0-7626 GCA_036280315.1 Actinomycetota bacterium | reverse complement strand
GACGCGGCGGAGCTCGGGGATCGCGTTCGGCTGATCGGATTGAACGTACACCGGCTGCACGTAGAGCAGCGACTCCTCGATCGGAACGACGAGGAAGTCGCCGAACCGGATCTCCGATCCCCCCTGACCGAGCAGCGTGCGCTCGGCCGCGAACTGCGAGTCCGCGTTGATCCGCGCGAACACCTGCGTAGGCCCGTCCACGTTCCGGCCCGACGGGAACTCATAGCTGATCATCTGGCCGTAGCCCTCGCCGGGATCGGACTTGGCCGCGAGCCAGGCGATCATGTTCTGGCGGGCGAGCGGGGTGAACGGCAGGATCAGCGAGAAGGTCTCGACTTGCTCGCCGGGGAGGCGCATCAGCACGTAGTACGGCCGCATCGGACCCACCGCCGCCGTCGTCACCTCTCCGGCATCGACCGGCGCCGCGGCCGGGTCGCCGGGGAAGTCCCAGAAGTCCTGCCTGCCGTAGAAAACTGTCGGGTCCGTCACGTGATACCTCGTGAACTGCCACGCCTGTACCTGGAAGAGGTTTTCGGGATAGCGGAAGTGCGCGAGCAGATCGGGCGTGGCCTCCGACATCGGGGTGAACAGGTCGGGGAACGCGCTTCGCCACACCCGGATGATCGGATCGCTCTCGTCCACGACGTAGTAGGCGATCGTCCCCTCGTACGCGTCGACGACCACCTTCACCGAGTTGCGGATGTAGTTCGCGTCGCCGGACAAGCTCGGAAACGAGGCGACATCGGCGTCTGGCTGTGTCGCTACCTCGTCGAGCGCGAGAGGTTCTGAGTAGGGGTATTCGTTCGTGGTCGTGTACGCATCCCAGATCCACACGAGCCGACCGTCCACGATCGCAGCGTAGGGGTCGGCGTCGAACTGGAGGAACGGAGCCGCCTTGGCGACCCGCTCGTGAATATCGCGATAGATCATGATCCGGCTGTCGCCCTCGATCAGGCCTGAGATGAGCAGGTTCACGTCGCGGTAGCGCCACGCGAACAGCGCGCGCTGGAACAGCCCCCCGATGGGGATCCCGCCCGAGCCCTGATAGTTCTGCGTGACCTGCTCCTGGTCGTCCTGCGGCGTTCCCTGGTAGTCGAGCTCGTCGGCGGCGGTGTCGACGACGACGAACGACACGTCTTCGCCCTCGCCGTAGTAGACGCGAGGGCCATCGCCCTCCAGGAGCGGCTCGCCGACCGGCGGGATGTCGCGCAAGGTGAACAGCGGCTGTCCTTCGCTCGTCGAGGTGTTCACCTGAGACGCGACGGCGCCGAACCCGTGCGTGTACACGAGGTGGCGGTTCTGCCACGACCCTCCGCCGGGGATCTCGCTCTGTGCGATCTCGCGCGCCGAGACCATAACGAGCCTGGTCTCACCTTCGATCGTGTACCGGTCGACGTCGATGTCGTGGAAATCGTAGTACGCGCGGATCCGCTGAAGCGCCGCGTAGTTGTCGATCAGGATCGACGGGCGCCACAGCCGGATGTTCCGGATCGTCTGCTCGTTCGCCTCGACGTCGTCTTGTGAGACGGTGCCGCTGAGAGGCGCCGTCCGCGACTCGATCGCATCAAGGCGGAAGGCGGCCCGCGTCGCCTCGATGTTGCGTTCGATGAACGGCCGCTCCCGTTGCAGCTCCTGGGGGTTCACGCTGAACCGCTGAACGAACGACGGATACGCGGCGCCGGCGGCGATCGAGACAAGGACGAGTAGACCGACGGCGATCACCGGGAGCGCCCAGCCGCGCATCCGGATGTTGACCAGGAACAAGATCGCGCAGACGAGTGCGATGAAGACGAGGATGCGGAGCGCCGGCAGATGTGCGTTGACGTCGGTGTACGACGCGCCGGCGACGACACCCCTCCGCGAAGTCAGCAGGTCGAACTGGCCGAGGTAGTACCCCCACGCCTTGGTCAGCATGATCAGTCCGAGGAGTACCGACAGGTGCGCCTTCACCTGCGGTGTCACCTTTTCGGCGAAAGCAGGCGCGTTCGGCCGGATCCCACCCCACAGGTAGTGCGCGACCGCGCTGATCAAGAGCACGCCCACGAGCGCAGAGAACAGCCATCCCTGCACGAACTCGAGCCATGGGAGCGAGAAGACGTAGAACGCTGCGTCGCGTCCGAACTGCGGCTCGGTGACGCCGAACGTGACGCCGCCCGAGTTCCTCCACACGAGAAACGTGCGCCACTGTCCGGTGACGCCGAGACCGACGAAGAACGCGATCACGGCCGCGAACAGCGGGATGAGCCACCACGCGTACGGCTCGAACTGCAATCGGTACCGCTCGATGATCTCCTGCTCGGGCGTGAGCGGTTGGTACCGAGGGGTGATCCGCCTGACGATCCACAGGTTCGCGTACAACAGCAGGAAGAACGCGATACCGAACACGAGACCGAGCGCGAACTTCGTTCCCAGGATCGACCAGAACACCTGCGAGTACTCCACCTCGCGGAACCACAGCACGTCGATGAAGAACCCCGACAACGCCGAGAACGCGAGGGCGAGCGCCGCCAAGAAGACGATGATGCCGACGAGAAGTCGGCGACGTGGAGCGCTCGCTTGCGGGATGCGCGTGACCATGTGTTCAGTCGTCGGGAAGCGGCGGCCAGCCTATCATCGGCCGTTCGATCGAACGTCCGGCGTCACGCGTTGCTGTGCAGGAACTCGAGTGCGTCGGCGAACGTCGAGACCGGCACCAGCTCCACGCCCTCCCGGCCGGCGGCGCGCGCATCGCCGAAGTTTTCCTCCGGAAGGATCAGGACAGACGAGCCGGCATTGGCCGCGCCGACCACCTTGTCCTCGATGCCCCCGATCGGGAACACCGTCCCGTCGGGGGCCAGCGAGCCGGTGGTCGCGATCGTGCGTCCCCCCGTGAGGTCGCCCGGGGTGAGCAGGTCGTAAAGGCCGAGCGCCCAGGCGAGCCCGGCAGAGGGACCGCCGATCTCGCCGCTCGAGATGCTGACGTCGAACGGGAAGCTCTCGATCATCGAGATGCCGACGAGTGGTCGCTCTTCGCCGCCGCAAGGCTCGCGAACGAGCGAGACCATCTCGCGATCGCCCTCGACCGTGACGTCGAACACCAGCCTGCTGCCCGCCGGCGCGGCTCGGATGATCCGTCTCGCCTCGAGCACCGTGTCGACAGCGCTCCCGTCGATCGCCGTGACGAGGTCGCCCGGGTACAGTTCGCCGTCCGCGGCGCACCCTCCGACAACCCCTTGGATCAGCACGCCGTCGCCGTGCTCCTCCGGGTAGTCGGTGAGGTCCTCGAGGACCACGTACGCCGCATCGAGCTTGCTCTGATCCATCTCGGAGATGGTGCGTTCCCGCTCCTCCTCCTCGGTCTCGCCGGGTGCGAACAGCTCTTCTCGAGAGACCACCGACTCGTCGGGGTCGATCCACGCGTCGACGACTCCGAACGGCGTCAGCTGGTTGAACCGGACCGACGTGAGCACGAAGGTCCCATCGGATTCGTAGCGCGTTCGCTCATCGAAGCGGATCAGCGGTTGGACGGCGCGCGCCGGTCCAGGCCCGAGCGAATAGAAGGGCAGGTAGACGGTCCCGCCCACCAGGACGGTGGCGGCGGCGGGCACCACGAGCCATGCACGGGAGAACCGGCGCACGACTCGATGGTAGGCGCGCTCCGGCGAATGAACGCGCTCCGCGAGTCGTTGGTGTACCCGGAACCGAGCGGGGTAGTCTCCGGTCGAACACCCCATGGCCTATTTCGTCGTTGTCCTCGCGTCGGTGCTCGTCGGCGCGGGCGCGTACCTGGCGACGGTGCGGCTTTCGCGCGAAGAGGCGGTGCCGGTCGGCTTCGAGCCTGAGTCGAGGTCACAAGGTGATGTGGGCGCGGAGCTCCCGCCCGAGCCGGGCTACACGTACCTCCGCGTGCCGACCACCGGCCCGACCTGGCGCGACCGAGCTCAAGGCGTCGTCGAGCTTCTAGCGTTGCTGTTCGTCGGGTCGGCCGCGCTGGCGTTCGGCATCTACCAGCTGGGACACCTCATCAACCTGACGATCGAGCGCTTCCTCGCGCAGTAAGGGCCCCCTCAGTGGGGCCGGACGAGCTGGAACGAGCTCCGGTAGTCGTCGAGGCGTTCGAGCATCGCACCGGCGCCCATCACGACGGTCTCGAGCGGCCGATCGGTCATGTGCACCGGCACCTCGCACTCCTGCGAGAGCAGCAGGTCGAGACCGCGCAAGAGCGCACCGCCGCCCGTGAGGAACGTTCCGGTCTCCAGGACGTCGTGCGTGAGCTCGGGCGGCGCCTCGGCCAACGTCCGGCGGGCGGCCTCGACGATCCGACCGACCGGCTGCGACATCGCCTGACGTACCTCGTCCTCGCCGAGTCGGATCTCGCGGGGCGCACCCGACGAGAGCTCCCGGCCAGTGACGATCGCCTCGCGTGCCCGGGGCGAGGGGACCGCCGAGCCGATCGCGATCTTGATCTGTTCGGCCGCCTTCTCGCCGATCGCGACGCCGTACCGCACGCGGATGTGTTCCCTGATCGAAGCGTCGAGGTCGAATCCGCCGACGCGGATCGAGAGCCCCGATACGACTCCGCCCATCGAAACGACGCCGATCTCGGTCGTGCCCCCTCCGATGTCGACGATCAGGTTTCCGACGGGTTCGTGGATAGGCAGGCCGGCCCCGATGGCGGCAGCGAGCGCCTCCTCGACCAGCACGACGCCGCGGCCACCCGCGGACCGCACGGCCTCCTCGACAGCCCGGCGTTCGACCTCGGAGGTCTCGCTCGGGATGCAGACCAGGACGCGCGGCTTGGGAAACTTGGAAACGCCGACGCCGCGGAGGACGGATCCGATCATCCGCTGCGTCACGTCGAACTCTGTCATGACGCCGTGACGAAGCGGGCGAACGGCAACGACGCTGCCCGAGCGCGCGCTGATCTTTTGCCAGGCGTCCTCACCGGTCGAGACGACCTCGCCGGTGGTCGTGTTCATCGCCACGACCGTCGGCTGGTCGAACACGATGCCGTCGCCCTGCCTGTAGACGAGCGTGTTCGCGGTTCCGAGATCGAGCGCCAGATCGCGGCCCATCAGCTGCCGTCTCCGGTCACGAGCCCATCACCCAACTCGACTCGCCGGAGACGAGGTGTTCCTTCTTCCAGATCGGAACGTCCTGCTTGAGCTTCTCGATCGCATGCCGGCAGGCCTCGAACGCAGCCGCTCGGTGGGGGGCTGAGACGGCGATCGCAACGGACACGTCGCCGATCCCCAGATCGCCGAACCGATGCAGCAGTGCGACGCGGCGAACGGGCCACGTGTCGAACAGCTCCTGACCGAGCCACTCGAGCCGCTTGACCGCGAGGTCCTGCCAGGCCTCGTAGGTCAGCCCGGTGACGTCGCCCGCGTCGGAGTGATCGCGCACGGTACCGAGGAACGAGCAGATCCCCCCGGCACCGGGATCGGCGACGAAGCCAATCGCGCGTTCGGGAACGATCGCATTGGGCGAGACGTCGACGAGAAGGTCATCGCGCACGCGGCCCATGGTAACGACCGCGTATCTCGTCGCGCAGGCGTAACCGGGTCGCGGCCGTAGGATGGCCGTGTGAGCCAGCGACCCGAGGACAATCCGTTGGGCGTTCCAATGGGCGACATTTGGAACGACGTGCCGCTGTTCCGCGAGATCCAGCGGGTGCTCTCGTCGTCCAGCGGACCCGTCAATTGGGAGCTCGCCCGTCAGGTCGGAATCGCTTCGGCGTCGTGGTCGGCCGAGGACCCAGCACCAACGCTCGAGGACCAACGCGCGTTCGAGGAGGCTGTGCGCGTCGCGGAACTCCGGGTCGCCGAGTTCACCGGGCTCGAACCGCCGAGCGACGTGGCGCGCGTCGAGACGGTCCGGCGCTCGCGATGGGTCGAGGCGAACATCGAGGGACTCCAGGCTCTTCTCGAGCCGGCGGCGACGAAGATCGGCGACGCCGTCGTGCGCGCGCAGCGCGAGGCGCTGCCCGAGGCGGAGGAAGCGCGGGGCATGACGCAACTGGTCGGACAGCTCTCGCCGCTCCTGCTCGGCGCGCAGGTCGGCACGGTGCTCGGAACGCTCGGACAACACGTCCTGGGCCAATACGACATCGCGCTCCCTCGAGCCGGTGGCTCGGGCACCTTGCTCTTCGTCGTCCCGAACATCGCCGCCTTCGAGAAAGACTGGAGCCTCGACTCGACGGAGTTCCGCACGTGGGTCGCGATCCACGAGGTGACGCACCGGTTCGAGTTCGCCCGGTCGTGGACGCTCCCCCGCTTCCGCGAACTCCTCGACGACTACACGTCGACGCTCCGTCTCGACGTCGAGGGATTGCAGAGCCGGCTACAAGCGCTCGACCCGTCGAACCCCGAGGCGATGCAGGACATGTTCTCGGGCGACGAAGGCATCTTCGGTGCAGTGCTCGACGACGAGCAGCGGCTGAAGCTCGGTCGCATCCAAGCGTTCATGAGCGCCGCGGAGGGGTACGGCGATCACGTCATGCATTCGCTCGGCGCGTCGATGCTCCGGTCGTACAGTCAAATCGACGAGGCGATGCGGCGTTACCGCGAGAGCGAGCGCACGGATCCGGTTCTCGAACGGCTCGTCGGGATCGAGGTGAAGCGGGAGCAGTACCGGCTCGGGCGCGCGTTCTGCGACACCGTCGTCGAGCTCACCGACGAGGCGACGCTCTCGCGGATGTGGTCGGGCGCCGAGGCGCTCCCATCGCTGCCCGAGCTCGAGGAGCCGCGTCTGTGGTTGGCGCGGAGCGCCTGACGAGCTACGGGGTGCGCTCCAGCAGGACGACGGGGATCTCGCGTCTGCACCGCTTCTGATACTTCCCGTAGTCCGGCCAGATCGCGTTCATCTTCGACCACAGGCGCGTACGCTCGCTCGGACCGGCCGTCCGCGCGGTCGCCGTGAACGTCTCGGGGCCCACCTGGATCTGAGCCTCGGGATTCGCCACCAGGTTTAGGTACCACGCCGGATGACGCTTGGAGCCGCCGCTCGACGCGACGACGACGTACGCGTCGCCGTCGCGCTCGTAGATCAGAGCGGTACGACGGAGCTTCCCAGACCTCCGACCACGAGTGGTGAGCAGCAGGGTGTTGACGCCGTTCCATCGGTGACCCTTGGACCCGTTCGTCTCGACGTATTGCCGGATGTGCTTCGCGACCCACCGCGTCGGACTGTCGTGGACCTTCTCGCTCGTCCCCATCGGTGTGGCGACGATATCGCTATCCTTGCCCACCGATGCCGGTCGGCGAGCTCGTCTTCGCGAACGTCGTGGACGACCGCGTGTGGGCGGTCGATGGCGAGCGCGCCTCACCCGGCCTGTATCTCGTGGGCTCGCCGGGTCGCGCACTCCCCTTCACGATGTACCGCGCGTGGAAGGTGCCGACCGGCGTCGTCTCCGAGGAGGTCCAGTTCTACGGACCCTCCGGGCGCCTTGTTTATCGATGGGGCCCACATGTGCGCCGGATGCTCGGGAGCATGGACCTCACCATCGAGACCGATCGCGTTGCGGACGCTCACTTCGATGAGACGGGCGCATACCTCGCGTCGTTCGTCCTCGAGGGCGAGATCGTCGGCGAGGTCGAGCTCCCGGTCTATGTACAGACGGCGGCAACGAAGCTCCCGCGCGAGGTC
>DASUQY010000184.1:0-11627 GCA_036280315.1 Actinomycetota bacterium | reverse complement strand
CTCGGCCGCCACGGCCCGATAGGTCGCGAGCGGCATGCCGAGCGGATCGATGATTCCCTCGTCCGCCGGATTGCCGAAATCGCCCGCACGCCGCCGTTCGTCGGCCCGCCCGACGAGGTCGCGCAGCGTCGCGTGCGGATCCACGGCCCGTCCGCCCGCCGACGGATGCTCTCGAGGAGGGAGCCGTTCGAGGAGACGCACGAGCTCCTTGAGCGTGAACGTGCGCGCCACAGCACGCGGATGGAGGTCTTCGATGTGATCGCGATGTTCGCCCGACATCGCGATCACCAGGGCCGCGTCGGATAGATCGCGTTCGTGCAACCTGCGCCCGCGATGTGCCGAGAGTTGGAACCCTCGCTCGGCCGCTGCGACGATCGACCCCTCCTCGGCGAGCGAGCCGGCCCATCCCGACGTTCCAGCCGACGCGACCGACGGCGCGCCATCTCCCAGGCGCTCACGAAGCGTCGAGCGCAGGATCGCCTCGGCGATCGGCGAACGGCACACGTTGCCCGTGCACACGACGAGGATCGATGCCACGAGGTTCGGGAGTGTACCGGCGAACCCCCGCCTTCACGCCTCCGACAGAGCGTGAACCACGGCGCTCTCGGCGAGAGCACCGACGCGGAGGAACCGGGGCTCGCCGCCGGTCAAATCCACGACGGTCGACGCCCGGCCTTCGACCGAAGAGTTCTCGCACAGGTAGACCGCCACGCGATCGCCGAACACCGCCCGGACGCCGTCGCACGTCGCGGGCGTCGACTCACCCGAGCGGTTGGCGCTCGTCACCGCGAGCGGCCCCGTCAACGTGAGCACGGCGAGCGCGAGCGGATGATGGGGCATCCGAACACCGATCGTCTCGGCGTTCCCGCCGAGGTCCCAACCTCGAGACACCTCCGTCCTGGGGAGGATCAACGTCAAGGCGCCCGCCCAGAACCGCGTCGCCAGACGCAACGCGGGCTCGTCGAACGACGCGATCTGCTTCGCGGCCGTCAGTGACGGCACCAGCACCGGAAGCTCGAGGTCAGGTGGCCGCGACTTCGCCTCGAACACGCGGGCGGTCGCCGCCGGATCGTCGGGACGTGTCCCGATGCCGTACACGGTGTCGGTGGGAACGACGATCAGCTCCCCGCCCACCGCGGCGTCCGCCGCGTCACGGATGGGGTCCGTCACGGCCTCCGGGCGATGACCACGCGATCGCGCCCGGCGAGATCCGGCGCCACACGAACGTTCATGAACGATCCCCGCATGACCTCCGCGATGGTCTCGCCGAACGCGCTTCCGACCTCGACCGCGAGCACGCCGCCGTCCCGCAGCCATCGGAGCGCCTCGGCCGCCAGCCGTTCGTACACCTCGGGTCCGCCGAGGAGCGCGAGCGTCGGGTCGGCCTTCACCTCCGGCGGAAGGCCCTCGTACTCCTCCGGCGTCACGTACGGCGGATTGCTCACGACGAGGTCGAACCACCCTCGGAGCTCGTCGGGCAGCGGCATGAGAAGGTCACCCTCGAGGACCGTGACGTCGATCCGAAGCCGCCGGGCGTTCGCCAGCGCCAGGTCGACCGCCTCCGCAGCGCGATCAGTCGCGAATACCCGCGCGTCCGGACGTTCGTCCTTGATGGCGAGCGCGATCGCGCCGGTCCCCGTTCCGACGTCCGCGACCAGCGGCCCGTCGGAGCCCTGGATTGCGCCGAGGGCGTGTTCGACCAGGACCTCGGTCTCGGGGCGCGGGACGAACACGCCCGGCCGAACCTCGACATCGATGCGACGGAACGCCTGCCGTCCGGTGAGGTGCTGCAGCGGCGTTCCGGTGCACCGCTGACAGATCGCTCGCCCGTACATCCTGGCCTCGCGAGCGTCGAGTCCTTGAGTACGCGAGAAAAGTCCGGCTCGATCCGTCCCGAGAACGTGCATCATCAGCTGCTCGGCGGTCGCGCGTGGACTCTCGACGTCGTGCCGTTCGAGGTAGTCCGTCGCGCGGCGCACGACCTCCGCGGGGCGCATCGGTCACTCCTGCTCGGACGCTCGCGTGTCACGGCGGCCGCCGGGATCGCCGTCGGTCGCCGATGCGAGCTGTGACGCGCGCTCGGCCGCGAGCAGCGCGTCGACGAACTCGTCGATGTCGCCTTCGAGCACGTCCTGCAAACGGTGAACCGTCACCTTCACGCGGTGATCGGTCACACGGTTCTCCGGGAAGTTGTACGTCCTGATCTTCTCGGCACGCTCCCCCGTTCCGAGCTGCGAGCGCCGCGTGGCTGCCTCCTCGGCCGCGGCCTCGTCTCGCGCGCGGCTGAGCAAGCGCGCGCGTAGGTAGCGCATCGCCTTCTCCCGGTTCTGCAGTTGCGATCGCTCCTCCTGCGTCGCGACGACGATGCCGCTCGGCTTGTGCGTGATCCGAACGGCGGAGTCCGTCGTGTTGACCGACTGACCGCCGGGCCCGGAGGAGCGGTACACCTCGATCTTCAGGTCCTCGGGCTTGATCTCGACCTCGACTTCTTCGGCCGCCGGGAGCACGGCGACGGTTGCCGTCGAGGTGTGGATCCGACCGGAGGACTCGGTGACCGGAACGCGTTGCACTCGGTGCACGCCCGACTCGTGCTTCAGCCGCGAGTACGCCCCCCTGCCCCGAACCTCCAAGACGACCTCCTTGAACCCGCCGAGCTCTGCGGGCGACGCGGAAAGCACGTCGGTCTTCCATCCGCGGCGTTCCGCGTAGTGCCGGTACAGCTCCACCAGCTCCGCACCCCAGAGCGCCGCCTCTGTTCCCCCGGCGGCGGCGCGGATCTCGACGATGACGTCCTTGTCGTCGTTCGGATCGCGCGGGACGAGCAGCTCCTCGAGCCGAGATCGCAACGTGGCGATCTTCGCGTCGGCGGCTTCCGCCTCGGCACGGAGGAACGAGGCCATCTCAGGGTCGGTCTCCTCGCGCGCCAGCGAGCGCGCTTCCTCGGCTTCTCGCCGCGCTTCGCGGAACTGCCGATACGGCACGACGATCTGTTCCAGCTCTGCGAAGTCCTTGCCCAGCCGGCGCATCCGATCGCGATCGGCGGCGACGTTAGGCGAGGCCATCTCGACCTGCACGCGTTCGTAGCGGGCCTCCACGTCGGCGAGACGCGTGTCGAAGTCCATGCACCGATTATCCAGGCCCGCGAGCGAGCGCGGTTGGCCCCGGGAAGGTGGAACGTCTATTCGCGGGAAGCGTCGTCCGGCTCGTCGCCCCAAAACAGGTCGAGCCGCGGGATGTCAGGCATCTCGAGGTCGAGCACCTTCGTTCCCTCCCAAAGCTCCTCGTACGAAGGATCGTCGAGAATGTCGGGCTCCTCGATGGGCTCGCCGAACACGTTGCCGCGCGGTGTCGAGGGCTCGTGGTCGTTCGTCACGTCGATGACGCTCTCCCTGGCATCGCCGGCTTCAATGTCGTCAGAGTCTTCGTCGATGTCGGCCTCGGCGATCTCCGGCATGACGATCGTCGCCTCGAGATCACTGGCCACGCCGAGCAGGCGGTCCCGCATCTGCGCGAGCTCCCCGACGAGGCGGTTTCGTCGCGTCGAAAGGCCCGAGAGGGTTCGGTCGGCGTGCTCCTTCGCAAGCCGGAGCGAGCGCTCGGCGGTCTCGCGCGCCTGTTCGTCCTTGGCCTTCGCGTTGTTCCGGATCCGATCGGCATCGGCACGTGCTTCCTCGAGCATGCGTTCTGCTTCGCGACGGCTTTCGACCTGGACCCGCTCGGCCACCTCGTCCGCCTCGCGGATCACCGTCGCGACGCGCTTCGCGAACCGTTCGTACGGGTCAACCTTCGGCTGATCGAGCTCGCGCAGAGCGGCATCCGCCTCGAGCCGCGCCTCGCGTAGCATCGAGGCCATCACCTCGACCTGGTCGGCGAGCTGGTCGAGGTAATCGCGTACCTGATGCGGATCGTATCCCCGCCGGATCGTGACGAACTCCCGGCGGCGAATCTGGTCGGACGAGAAGAGGACGGGCACGTCCAGCTCGGTCGCGGACATGGGGAAGGCCTCCTGTTTTTGCGGGTGCCCGAAGGCGGGACCAGGACGCTACACGCGCCGAACGCCGATGCAAGCACCCAGCCGCCTTACGCCTCTGCGCTGCGGGCCTGTTGCTCCCGTTTGAGCACCTCATTGAACGAGGCGATCGCGACCTCGATCTGACCGTCGTCGGGGGGCTTCGTGGTGATCTTCTGGAGCCACAGCCCGGGTGTCATGACGATCCGCATCAGCGCCGACCGCGGGTACCGTGCGCCGAGCCGCAAGAGCTCGAATGCGAGCCCGGCGATGATCGGGATCGCTAGTAGGCGCGAGCCGATCCGCCACCACAGTCCGGGTGCACCGAACAGTGCGAACACGAAGATGGTCGTCACCATCACGATCAACAGGAAGTTGGTGCCACACCGGACGTGGAGCGTCGAGTAGGGACCGATGCGGTCGGGCGTCAACGGATCGTCGTGCTCGTACGCCGCGATCGTCTTGTGCTCCGCGCCGTGATACGCGAACACACGGCGGATGTCCTTCGCGCGACCGATCACCAGGAGATAGCCGAGGAACAGCCCGACACGGAACAGGCCTTCGAGGACGTTCGTCAGGATGCTCGACCCGATCGTTCGGCCGACCCAGCCGAACGTCGCGGCGGGCAGCACGATGAACAACCCGATGAAGATCACCGCGGCGATGACGAACGAGACCGCCATCTGACGCGACGTCAGCTGCTCGTCCTCGGGCGCCGACTCGCGCGCCGAGATCGACAGCGCGCGGAACCCGATCGCCAGCGCCTGTCCGAGCGCGATCACCCCGCGCAGGAACGGCTTGCGGAGGATCGGGTGACGCTTCGCGACGGAATCGATTTCGTGCGACTCGACGTGGATGT
Source organism: Actinomycetota bacterium (assembly GCA_036280315.1). Classification (GTDB taxonomy): domain Bacteria; phylum Actinomycetota; class UBA4738; order UBA4738; family HRBIN12; genus CALGFI01. Next base: position 6,759 of record DASUQY010000184.1, on the reverse strand, counting down.
CCCCTGCGGGTCTCCGGATCGCCACCGCCCACACGTCGCGGCCCCGCATCATGACGCCCTCAACCACGGCCTGACCGCCGTAGAAGTGCTCGGGCTTGGCCACCTCGTCCGCCACGCGCTGCGTCATCGGTCGCGCCGAAGCACGACCCGGATCAACCCTGCTGCTGTTGCTTGGCGTAGCGACGTTGGAAGCGCTCGACGCGCCCCCCCGTGTCCACGAGCTTCTGCTTGCCCGTGTAGAAGGGGTGGCAGTTCGAGCAGATCTCGACGCGCAGGTCCGATCTCGTGCTGCGGGTCTGGAACGTGTTGCCGCACGAACAGTGGACGGTCGCGACCTTGTACTCGGGATGGATGTTCTGCTTCATGACTTCGAACACTCCTCGATTACTGTGGACGCCGAACCTCAGGACGGCGCCTTGGCGATCTCCTTCAGGAATTGCTCGTTCGACTTCGTTTGGCGGATCTTGTCCGTGAGCAGCTCGAGCGCGGCGCCCGGGTCGAGCGCGTGGAGCACTCGGCGGAGCCGCCACACGAGCGCGAGCTCCTCGGTCGGGAGGAGCAGCTCTTCCTTGCGCGTGCTCGAGGCCTCGACGTTGATGGCCGGGAACAGCCTTTTCTCTGCCATCTGGCGGTCCAGACGGATCTCCATGTTCCCCGTACCCTTGAACTCCTCGAAGATCCCTTCGTCCATCCGCGAACCGGTCTCGACGAGCGCGCTCGCGATGATCGTCACCGAGCCGCCCTCCTCGATGTTCCGCGCGGCGCCGAAGAACCGCCTCGGCGGGTACAGCGCCGTCGAGTCGATACCGCCCGACAGGATCTTTCCGGACGCCGGAGCGGCGAGGTTGTACGCGCGCGCGAGCCGGGTGATCGAGTCGAGGATGATCGCGACGTCCTTGCCCATCTCGGCGAGGCGCTTGGCCCGCTCGAGGACCAGCTCGGTGACCTGGATGTGCTGGTCCGGCGGCTTGTCGAACGTGGAGTAGACGACCTCCGCGGGCTGCACGGTTCGCTGCCAGTCCGTAACCTCCTCGGGACGCTCGTCGACAAGCAGGATGATCACGTGGGTGTCCGGGCTCGAGTTGATGATCCCGTTCGCGATGTTCTTGAGGACCGTCGTCTTGCCCGCCTTCGGCGGCGAGACGACCATGCCACGCTGACCCTTCCCGATCGGCGCGATCATGTCGATGATGCGGCCGGTCACGTCGGTCGGCCCGGTCTCCAAACGGAACCGATCGTGCGGGAACAGCGGCGTCAGCTTGTCGAAGTTGGGACGCGACTTCGCCGTCTCGGGATCGACGCCGTTCACCGTGTCGATCTGGAGCAGCGCGAAGTACTTCTCGTTGTCCTTGGGATGACGAACCTTGCCGGTGACGGTGTCGCCCTTGCGGAGCATGAACCGCCGCACCTGCGACAGCGACACGTAGATGTCCTGCTGCCCGGGAAGGAACCCGGTCGTGCGGAGGAACCCGTACCCCTCCGGCAGGATGTCGAGGAGACCCGTCGCCGTCGGTGCCGTGGCGAGCTCCTCCTCGCGCATCTCGACCTCGCGATGACGACGCTCCTCGCGGGCGCGCCGCCGCTCCTCGCGGGAGGGACGTCGGCGCGGTCCCTGTCCGTCGCGGTAGGGCGGACGCTCGCCTTCACGGCGCTCGAACCGCTGCTCCCGCGGCCGATCGCGGACACGGTCGTCCTGCCGGACGCCGCCGTTACCCGACGAGGCCGGCGTGTTCTCGGGCCGTTGGTCCGTGCGCGTCTCCACGGTGCCACCTTCGGGTCCGGCAGACTGCGCGTCTGCGGGAGGCGGCGAGTCGTCGCTCGGCGTCCCGGCGGGGGACGGCACGGTCGCCGCGGCGGCGCCGGCGCTCGCGCCCTGGCCGTTGGCGTGCGCCAGGATTCGTTCGATCAAGTCGGCCTTCTTCAGGCCTCTGTGGCCCTCGATCCCGAGGTCGGACGCGATCTGATGCAGCTCGGCCGCGACCTTGCCCTCGAGGGCGCTCTTCTCCATGGTTGCCACTCAGGCTCCTTTCCGCAGTTCCTTTTGCAGGGACTTCCAGTCCTGCAGGAACTTTTCAAGTCCAACGTCCGTAAGCGGATGCTTCACCAGCTGCGTGAACACCGAGTAAGGCATCGTGGCGATGTCGGCACCCGCAAGCGCGGAGTCAACGACGTGCATGGGATGTCTGAGCGAGGCCGCAAGGACGTTGGTCTCATATCCTTGAACCTCGTAGATCTCGCAAATCTTCCGCAGCGCGTCCATCCCATCGGCGGCCACGTCGTCCAACCGGCCGAGGAACGGCGACACGATATACGCCCCGATCTCGGCCGCGAGGATCGCCTGCGCCGGCGAGAACACCAGCGTGACGTTGACCTTGATCCCCTCGTCGGTGAGGCGCTTTCCAACCGTCAGGCCGTTCGGCGTCATCGGCACCTTCACCACCGCGTTCGGCGCCATCTGGGCCAGATCGACGCCCTGCTCGTACATCGGCTCGATCTCGAGCTCGGTCGTCTCGAGCGAGATCGGGCCCTCGACCTCCGAGAGGATCTCCTTCCACACCCGAGCGGGGTCGTCCGCCTCCTTGGCGACGAGTGACGGATTCGTCGTCACCCCGCCGAGCACGCCCCACCGATTGATCTCACGGATCTCGTCGATGCTGGCCGTGTCCAGGAACAGCTTCATCGGCCCCCTCCTTCCTTCGCGACGCCGACGGGCGTCGCGTGGCCGACCGCCCGCTCCGTCGCGCGATCCATCACCAGGTCGATGATCGCGGCGAGCGTTCGGTCGAAGTCGTAGTTGGGCAACACGGGAACACCGTGGCTCAGCGCCTGGCTCTTGATGTAGCGCTGTACTCGGCGGATGTTCTCGAACTCGGTCAGGTAGCGGTTCGCGGCGCGGCCCGAATGATCCGCGGCACGAGCCGCGAAGTGGCTGCGGTGCGCGTCCTCGTCCTCGACCGAGAGGATGAGCGGAACCGCCAGCGCCCGATCCTTCCACCTAGACGGGTCGACGAATCCCGGGACGACGTGCGCGCCCTCGATGATCAAGCTGGTCTGCTCGAGGGCGGCGCGCTCGAGGAGCGCGTTGACGCCCACCGCGACGGCCGCCGTCTGCTCTCGGAAGCCGACGACGACGGCGTCCCGCGACGGAGGTTCACGGAGGACCGAACCGGCCTCGAACGACGACGTGTGCAGCGAGGGCATCAGCTCGCGAGAGAACAGCGCGCGCATCACCTCGCGCACGGCGTCGGTCGCGACGACTCGGACGATGCCGAGGCGCGTGGCGAGCTGCGTGGCCAACGTCGACTTCCCGACGCCGGTCGTGCCGCCGATCAGCACGACGACCGGAACGTCCAACGCCGCCACCTCGCGCCACCGCCGGTAGTTCTCCGCGTAGCGCTCGCCTGCGAGCTCCTCCACCGCCGAGAGCGTCAGCTCGGAGAGCTCGTCGCTCGATACCGACGGCGCCCTTCGCGCCAGCAGTCGCTCCTCGACCACCTCCGCAACCTGGTACGCGCGCGACGGCGACAGCCCCGTAACCATCACCTCGGAGGCGTGCAGGCCCTTCGAAAACGGGAGCCCGGTCTGTCCGTCCTCGATCACGATGTGCGGGCTCCGCCGTTCATTGTTGTTGTTCGTCGAACCGATCTCGTGGGTCATGCTCGCTCCGAGCCGCCACGGGCGGCGTGCCGCTCAATCGCGAGCCCGATGGTCCAGCGCAGCGCCTCGCCGAGATCCGGCTCGCCGTCCACAGCGACGGGTCGGTTGTCGACGAAGACGACGTCCGCTCCGCGGGCGATCGCTCGTTCGCAAGCGACGTCCACGGCTGCGGCCTTGAGCTCGGTGAGGAGCACCTCGTACCCTCCGGCGCCATCCATCTCACGCGCCAACCCCGCCCTATCGGCGAGGCGGGCGCTCAACCCCACCACGCGGCAGCCGTGATTCGCTTCCAGGGACCGAGCCTGCCTGTCGGCGACCGGTCCCGGCGCCGTCGTGGTGAAGAACACGTCCTTGCCCTCCACGTCGCCCAGCGGCTGTGGATGAAGGTCCGCCACGATGAGCCGGGCATCACCGCGCAGTCGCTTGACGTGGGATCGGAGGACAGAGAAGTTCTCGCTAGAAGAGATTCTCCGCCCGGCTGGGCTGTGGCCCATCGTAACAACCACCAGGTCCGACAGCAACAGGCGATAGGGCCCGAGGTACTCGGTCAGGTTCTTCTCGGCCAAAGCGGCACTGGTTACGAGCACGCCCGCATCCCACGGCACGGGAGGGACGGACGCCCCGCTCCCCTCGAGGACCACGACGCCCGCCCCGAGCCCCACGGCGAGCTCGGCCGCCTCGCGCGCGTTCGTGGCGACCGGGCGTCCCGCCAGTCCGCCGCCGGCCCTTCGGGCGCCGATCGTCGTCACACCGGTCGTGACGGCGTCCTCCAGGTAGTCGGACGCGGCGTGCTGCCCGCTGCGGACGAGGTGGAGCAGTCGCTCGAGCGTGACCGAGCCGGCCTCGGCCACCTGTGGCCGTGGAGGACCGCCCCGTCCCATGGCGACGACGATCGGGTTCATGCCGCCGGCCAGCGCGGTCCGGGCGACCTCGCCCGCCGCCGCGGTCTTGCCGGTGCGCTTGCCGGTTCCGATCACGGCGATTGTTGCGGCGCCGAGCGGGGGGCCGTCGACCGGCGGGTCGAACCGGAAGTCGCCGCCCACGTACGGGAGGCCTCGAACGAGCGCGACTGCGACGAGCTCCATGCGTTCGCGATTACCGAGCACTGGCTCGTCGGACACGTCGAGAACCGCTTCGATCGCGCCACGATCGAGCCCGTCGAGCGCGCGCGCCAACGAGGCAGTGGGATCGCCGTCCGCGTGGATCAGCGGAAGGCCGAGCTCGAGGTCCTCCTCGGGGTGGAGCTTTTCCGTTCCCCCGAGGAACAGCGCCGCAACGGGCTCGAGACCGCGCGAACGCGCGGTCTCGAGCGCCCAACGGGTCACCGGTGGGTAGTGCTCGCCGTCGACGAGAACGAGGACCTTCATCTGGTCGCCTATCGCATGGCGGCCGGCGCGATTCGTGCCCCTTCGGAGCTACTCCCCGATCTGCGCGCCGGTCACGGTCGTCCGTTGCTGAACGGGAGGTTCGAGCTCACGGTGGAACTGCTCGCCGGTCGAGAGCGAGAAGTGGGCGATCACGCTCCCTCCGCCGAACGGGTACTTCCGTGTGATCTTGACCTGATCGCCCTCGAACTCGAGCACGTTGTAACACGGCTTGGTATAGCCGCGGACGCGGAGCGAGGCGACCGTCCCCGCGTTCGCGACGTACAGGTCTTCGAGACGCCACACGTATGGCACGTGCTTGTGTCCGGAGAGCACGATGTTCACGCCGCTGGTGATGAGCACCTCGAGCAGGTCGCCCGCGTCCATCACCGTGCTGCGTTCGCGACCCGTACCTGGTATCGGCAGCAGGTGATGGTGCAGCACGAACACCTTCAGCTCCGCGGGCACGTCGAACTGCGACCGGATCCAGTCGTACCGTTCGCGCCCGACCTGCCCCTCGTTGATGTCCGGCTCGCTCGAGTCGACGCCGACGATGCGAACGCCGTGCACGTCGACGCTCCAGTGCCGGTCGCCGATCAGCTCCTCGAAGTGGAGGTAACCCACGTTCCGCGCGTCGTGGTTCCCAGGGACCGTATACATCGGCGCCGTGATGCGCTGCGCGTAGGCGAGCCAGTTCTTGTACTCCTGCCGGTACCCCTCGTTGGTCAGGTCACCACTGCAGATGACGACGTCTGGGTTGAGCTCGTCCAGCTCCACCAGGACGCGATGCATCAGGTTCGGAACGAAGTACGGGGAGCCGACGTGCGGGTCGGAGATGTGGCCGATCGTCACCACGAGGTTCGCAGTGTAGCCGCACCAACGACGCTTCCAGCGGGCCGGGCGTGGGACGATGAGACATCGTGAACGGCCTCGACCTCGTCCTCGTCGGCGCACTGGTGCTGGCGGCCCTGTCGGGGTTCCGGCGCGGGCTCGCGTTGCAAGCGTTTGGCTTCGGCGGACTGCTGATCGGGCTCGTCGTCGGCGCGCTCTTCGTGCCGCTCGTCTCCGGGATCGCGGATCAGTCGATGGCGCAGGCGACGCTCGCGATCGTCACGCTCATCGTGTTCGCCGGAATCGGGAACGGCGTCGGGTGGTTCGTCGGCACCAGGCTCCGCACGCGTACCCGCTCCTCGAAGTACGGCCGGGCCGATGCCCTCGGCGGATCGGCCGTCGCGATCCTCGCGTCGCTGATCACCATCTGGTTCATCTCGCTGAATCTGGTGAACGGGCCCTTCCTCGACCTCGCGCGACAGATTCGCGGGTCCGCGATCGTTCGCGCGCTCGACGAAACGCTGCCCCAGCCGCCGTCGCTCCTCGCGCAGGTGCGGCAGTTCTTCAACCGGTTCGGATTCCCGGACGTGTTCGCGGGGATCCCGCCTGTTCCCGCCGAGCCGGTTCGCCCTCCCAGCAGCGGCGACGCCCGGGCGGCGTTCGCGGCTGCCGACGACAGCACCGTGATGGTCGTCGGCCCGGCGTGCGACCGGATCCAGGAGGGTTCGGGGTTCGGAGCCGGCGGCGAGTACGTCGTCACGAACGCGCACGTCGTCGCCGGCGTCGACGCGCCGCAGATCATCACCGAGGGCGGGGAGACATACGCGGCGACGACGGTGCTCTTCGACGCGGAGCTCGATCTCGCCATCCTGCACGTCGAAGGCGCTCCCTGGCCCAGCCTGTCGCT
>DASUQY010000183.1:0-5030 GCA_036280315.1 Actinomycetota bacterium | reverse complement strand
CGCAACGGCGACGAGCAGGGCTCCCGCCCTCCCCGTGAGGCGAGGGCGGTCGCGGGGGATCGTCTTCGTCGTGGTCATGCGCTCTCTCGCAGGACGGCCGCCGCACCCGCGTAGCGGGCCGTGTCGCCGAGCTCTTCCTCGATCCTGAGGAGACGGTTGTACTTGGCCGTTCGCTCGCCCCGCGTCGGCCCGCCGGCCTTGATCTGTCCGACGTTCGCGGCGACGACGAGGTCAGCGATGGTCGTGTCCTCGGTCTCGCCCGAACGGTGGCTGACCATCGCGCCGTAGCCGCTCCGTTCGGCGAGCGCGATCGTGTCGAGCGTCTCGGTGAGGGTGCCGATCTGGTTCACCTTGATCAGGATGGCGGTGCCAACCTCTTCGGCGATCCCTCGCGCCAGCCGTTCGGGGTTCGTGACGAAGATGTCGTCCCCGACGAGCTGTACCCGCCGGCCGAGCTCTGCGGTCAGCTCCGTCCACCCGCTCCAGTCGTCCTCGGCGAGGGGGTCCTCGATCGAGACGATGGGGAACGCGTCGAGCAGTCCCTTCCAGTAGGCCACCATCTCCGAGCTCGATCGGGACGAACCCTCCAGCCGGTAGGTCCCCTCTCGGTAGATCTCCGAGGCCGCGGGGTCCATGGCGAGCGCCATCTCGTCGCCCAATTCGAGCCCCGATTGCTCGACGGCGCGCGTCATCAGGTCGAGCGCGTCGCGAGCCTCCCCGATCTGCGGGGCGAACCCGCCCTCGTCACCGACGCCCGTCGACAGTCCCTTGTCCCTGAGGATCGAGCGGAGCGCCTGGTAGCACTCGGAGCACCAACGAACCGCCTCGCCGTAAGACGCCGCGCCGATCGGCGCGAACATGAACTCCTGGAGCTCGAGCTCGTTGTCGGCGTGGGCTCCGCCGTTGATCACGTTCATGAACGGAACCGGCAGAAGATGCGCGTTCGGGCCGCCGAGGTAGCGGTAGAGCGGGATGCCGAGCGACTGCGCGGCGGCCTTCGCCGTGGCCAGCGAGACGCCGAGGAGGGCGTTCGCGCCGAGATTCGACTTGTCGGCGGTGCCGTCGAGATCGATCAGCATCGCGTCGATCGCGCGCTGGTCGAGCGCCTCTTCCTCTTGGAGCGCCGGCCCGATCACGTCGATGACGTTCGCCACGGCCCGTTGCACGCCCCTCCCGCCGTAGCGCGCCGGATCTTCGTCCCGCAGCTCCAGCGCCTCGTGCTCCCCGGTCGACGCGCCGGACGGAACGGCCGCGCGGCCGAACGCGCCGTCGTCGAGGAGTACGTCGACCTCGACGGTCGGGTTCCCGCGGGAATCGAGGATCTCGCGCGCGTGGACGCCTTCGATGACGGGCATGTGCACGATTGTAGTGACGAGGGGAAGGCGGTCCAGCACGCTCCATACGAGGCCCTGCGCGCGAACCCTAGACTTGGGCCGTGGACGACCGCGCCGAGCCCCAAGCCGAACGGTGCTGCTTCGACGATTGGGTGGACGACTGGTCGAAGACCGCGCGGAAGAAGGGCGTCGCCCGCAGCATCACGCGTTCCGTGCTCACCGGCCTCGAGGAAGCAGGCCTTGACCGGCGAACCGTCCTCGACGTCGGCTGCGGAATCGGCGACCTGTCGATCGAGGCCGTCGGACGAGGCGCAGAGAGCGCTCGCGGGTACGACCTGTCCGAGAAAGCGATCCGCGAGGCGCGCGCGCTTGCGCAAGAACGCGGCGTCGACGACCGGACGGTGTTCGAGGTGGGCGACGGGGCGAAGATCGAGCTTCCCCGCGCCGACGTCGTCGTGCTGAACCGTGTGTTCTGCTGCTACCCCGATGCGAACGGCCTCCTCGAACGCTCGCTCGCCGTTGCGGGATCCGTCTACGCGTTCACCACGCCCCGCTCGAGCGGCTTCGTCGGGGCATGGGAACGCGCGCGGACCGCGGTCTGGAACGCGTGGTACCGGCTACGGAAGAGCACATTCGGTGGGTTCCAGACGTACGTCCACGACGTCGACCGGATCGACGCACGGGTTCGCGCCGCGGGCTTCACCTTGGTCCGGAGCTCGCACCCCCGGCTCGTCTGGCACTTCGCGGTCTACGCCCGAGCCTGACGGAAGAGCGAACGGATCTCCGCTTCGGAGAGCTCGTCGAGGCTCCGGCCGCGTTCGCGGAGGAGCTCGTTGAACCGCTCGTACCGCTCGGCGAATCCCCGCGTCGACCTCCGCAACGCGCTCTCGGCGTCGACGCCCAGCTTGCGCGCGAGCGCCACCGTCGCGAATAGCACGTCGCCGATCTCCTCTTCGGCGTTGGCGGCGTCGGTGTATCGGCGGAGCTCGGCGACCTCCTCGTCGAGCGCCTCGAGCGCCGAATCGACGGAGCGCCACTCGAAACCCCAACCGCCGGCGCGACGCTGAACCTTCGCCGCGCGGGCCAAGGCGGGAAGCGTCTCGGGGATGTCCTCCTCGAGCGGGGCCTCGCCTTTCTCCTCCGCCTTGATCCGCTCCCAGTTCACCAACACCTCGTCCGCACCCGACACGTCGACGTCGCCGAACACATGGGGGTGCCGCCGAATCAGCTTTCGGGTGATGCCGTCCGCGACGTCGTCGACGTCCCACGCCCGATCGTCTGCGGCGATCTGCGCGTGGAACACCACCTGGAGCAACACGTCGCCGAGCTCCTCGCGCAGAAGTTCGAGGTCGTCGGTGTCGATCGCGTCGAGCGCCTCGTGCGTCTCCTCGAGCAGGTGCCTCGCCAGCGAGCGATGCGTCTGCTCGTGATCCCAGGGACATCCGCCGGGGCCGCGGAGCCGCGCCATCACGCGCACGAGATCAAGGAGCGCTTGGCCATGCTTCGACGACGGGACCGGGCGGTCGGCGATGTCGGCGAGGACGGACTCGACCGCGTCCCCGGTCACGGGCCGGGCGTCTGCTGCGTCGGTGTTGCCGGCTCGTTCTCGGTGCTGCGACTGGGGACGACGGAGAACGTCGCTCCATCGAGACGCCCGTACCGCGGATTCACCTCGACGTCGACGTCCTCGTACCGCTTCCGCATCCATTCGCCGAACACGCTTGACGCTTGCTGCGCCGAGAGCTGGTCACGTACCTCCTCGAACGTCGCGACGTCTCGGCGGGCCACGTAGATGACGTGGAACCCGAACTGAGTCTCGACGACATCGGAGATGCCGCCAACCGGCAGCCCGAGCGCCGCGTCGACGAACACGGGATCGAACTGCGACCGGAACTGCGACTCCGAGAACGAGCCGAGGTTGCCGCCGCCCTCGGCCGATTGGGGATCGATCGAGCGCAACCGCGCGAGTCGCGCGAAGTTCTCGGCCGTCGCCTCACGAGCCACATCCTCGGCCTGACTGCGTTCTTCGAGCAGGATGTGGTGAACCTCCACTGTCGTGAACTGATCCTGCGACCCCTCGTACAACGCCCTCAGCTCCTCGTCCCCGAGGCGCTCGGCGATCACGGCGTCTTGAACCTCGCCGAACAGAAGCAAACGTCGCGCGAGCGCGCGGAGATCGGCGAGCGTCAGGCCGTCCTCGGCCAGGCGCGCCTCGACCTGGTCCGTCCCGCCGAGGCTCTGTTGCAACTGGTCGATGGCGTCGTTCACGGCGCGCTCTTCCACAGTGATGTCGTGGGTCGCGGCGTACGCCTTCACCATCTCCTCTTGGATCTCGTTCGTCAGCGTGAATCGCGCGCACGCAGCGTCGGCGCTCTCACCGTCGACCGGCGATCCGCACGGCGCGCCGGAAAGACTCGACAGGAAGCTGAACAACACCATGTCGGTCCGAACGCGGTCGTGCGATATCGCAGCGTCGCCCACGATTGCCGCCGACGTGCCCGACGAACAGGCCGCAACCGCGATCGAAGAGACGGCGAGCATGGCAACGACGCGGCGGCGCCAGAGGAAAAATAGGAGGGGGCGGATCACCCGGCCATCCTAGCAACCGCTTCCTCAGCGCCGGTTGCGCGCATCAGTTGCTGTTCCACCCACGCGGGCAGCTCCGTCCCGGCGATGCGATCAGGAGTCAGGTTCAGTGTTCGCGTGGTGCGGTGGTACGAGGCCTTCGCCACGCGCTGCGGCAGTTCAAGCTCGAGCGACGAGGGCAGGTCGACCGGCTTCACACGCACCTGGTCCTTGTACGTCGAGACCTCCATCACGCCGAGACGTTCGCACGTCACACGGAGCGACGCGACGGCGAAGAGCGTCTCCACTTCGGCCGGCAATTGCCCGTAGCGGTCGATCGTCTCGGTCCGCACCTCGGCCAGCCGGTCATGCGCGCCGGCGGACCCGATCCGCCGGTACAGGTCGAGTCGGAGCGCCTCCTGCGCGACCCATCCCGGCGGAACGAACGCCTTCACCGGAAGCTCGATCCGAATGTCCTTCTCCTCTGGGAGCGGCTCCCCCTTCAGCTCGGCGACCGACTCCTGCAGCAACCGCGCGTACGTGTCGAACCCGACGGCGGCGATGTGCCCGTGCTGCTCGGCGCCGAGCAGGTTGCCCGCCCCGCGTATCTCCAGGTCGCGGAGCGCTATCTGGAAGCCGCTGCCGAGCGCCTGGTGGCGGCTGATCGTCGTGAGCCGCTCGTGCGCTTCCTCGGTGAGCTCACGCGTCGGTGGGAAGAAGAAGTATGCGAAGGCACGTTCCGTGCTCCGTCCGACGCGCCCGCGCAACTGATACATCTGCGACAACCCGAGCAAGTGCGAGGAGTCCACGACGAGGGTGTTGGCATTCGGGACGTCCAGGCCGGACTCGATGATCACGGTGCACACGAGGACGTCGGCGTCGCGGTCCCAGAACCGAATCATCTGCCTCTCCAGGACCGACTCGTCCATCTGTCCGTGCGCGACGACGATCCGCGCCTCGGGGACCTGTTCCTGCAACCACGCTACCTGACGGTCGATCGTCGCGACGCGATTGTGGACCCAGAAGACCTGACCCTCCCGAAGCAGCTCGCGCCGAACCGCGCCGAGGGCGAGTCCTTCGTCGTACTGACCCACGTAGGTCAGCACCGGCTGGCGATCCTCCGGCGGCGTA
>DASUQY010000182.1:0-4572 GCA_036280315.1 Actinomycetota bacterium | reverse complement strand
ACGCTTCGGTTCGTCATAGGTTTGTGGTTGCAAGGCGTCGCCTCCCCCGCCTGGGAGACGCTGAACAACGTCATCCCAGAGTCCACTCGGGACCAGACGCGGGCGTTCCTCAACGGCGGTCCGACGCAGGTGGGGACGGTGATCGCGGGCGTCGTGGCGCTCGTCGGGGAGAACGCGCTCACGCCTCGGCAGTTCGCGCTGATCGGACTCATCGCCGCGATCGCCACGACGATCGCGACGGTCGGCATCCGCCGCTCGTATGCAAGCGCGCTGGCCGACGCGCTCCGCGCGGGTCGACCTCAGGTGTTCGAACCGTCAGTGCGCAGCGGGCCGGTGCCGCTCGACGTGGACGCCGACGCAGCGCGAGTGCTGGAAGGCGCGCTGCGCTCGGCGGATACGCGAGAACGCCGCCTCGCCTATCAAGCCATAGCGGATCTTCCAGTGGACGTCCGCCAGGACGCCGTCCTCGACGGCTTGAGAGACGACGACCCCATCGTTCGCCTCGCCGCGGTTCGTGCGCTCGAGCCTTCGACCACTCAAGGCCGGGAAGCGCTCGTCTCGATGATCGGCGACGCCGATGCGGCGGTGGCGGCCGCGGCGGCCGCGCGTGCCCTCGACCTCCGCAACGACTCGGGTTCCGAGACGCGACTGGCCGAACTGCTCTCCCATCCGGATGCCGCCACGCGTCATGCCGCGACCGAGCAGCTGGCCCTCGCGCCGGCCGAGCGCGCCGCGCCTCTCGCGGTGGAGCGCCTGTCCGACCCGGACGAGGAGGTGCGTGCCGCGGCGCTCGACGTGCTGGCCGATGCCTCGCCGTCCGTCGTCGTCGAGCACGCTTTCACCGCGATCGGCGACCCGAGTCCGATCGTTCGACGCGCCGCGGGGCGGGCGCTCGGGTCGGCGGAGGGACAAGCATTCAACCGGGTCCTCGCGGCGCTCGAGGATCAGCGAACGGCCGATGGAGCCATCGAGGCCGTTCGCGCGATGCCGAAGGGTGACGGCGATCGGACGCAGGAGTTCGTCCGTCGGCTCGCGGCACGCTCGACGGCGGACCGCGAGCTCGCCGCCGCGATCTCCGACACGGACGAGGCCGGTCGACTCCTTCGCGACGCCGTCCTCGACCGTGGCCGGCGTATCGCACGCTCGGGGCTATGGGCGGCGACGCTCGTCGCTCGCAGCCGCGCCGAGATGGAGACGGCGATCGAGAATCTCGACGGCAGGCCGGGCCAGGTGGCGAACGCGCTCGAGACACTCGAGAGCGCCGCGGCCGATCCGGCGTTGGTCCGACCACTGATCGCACTATGGGAATCGCCCGATACCGATCGCCGGAGCGGTGACGGGCTTTCGCGTGCGCTCGACGACGAGGACGAGTTCATCAGACGATGCGCCGAGCACGTCCGCGTCGCGCGTGAAGGAGGTCGAACGATGCCGGAGCCCGTTGCCGCGATCTCGATCATCGAGCGCGTCCTGTTCCTGCGCAAGGTGGCGCTCTTCGCGGACCTCGCTCCCTCGGATCTCGAACGCGTCGCGCGGCTGGCTGAAGAACGGGGCTACGCCGACGGCGAGGTGATCGCCGCCGAGGGAGAGCTCGGCGAAGACCTCCACATCATCGTCGACGGCACGATCCGTGTGATCCAGGACCGCGAAGGATCCGAGCGCGAGCTCGCACGGCGGACCGCCGGGGATGTGGTCGGCGAGATGTCCATCATCACGCAGACGCCGCGGGTGGCGACGCTCGTCGCAGACGGACCCGTCCGAACGATCCGCCTGCGACACCGCGAGTTCGAGAGCATGCTCAGGGAGCGTCCGACCGTCGCGATGGGCGTCATGCGCGTGCTCGCATATCGCCTTGCCGAACGCGGTGTGGAGTCCGGCGAGTGAGCTACGGCACTTCGGCGGTCGTACCAACAACGAGCGCGTCCATCGGGTGACCCTTCAGCAAAACGCTCCGGCGCTCGAATCCGTCGCTGGGCAGTGATGCCGCCGCCGCCGCTTCCGTCGTGACGAGGATCTCCCCGATCGCCGCCTGCGATGCGAGATGCGCGGCGATGTTGACCGGGTCGCCGAGCGCGGTGAAGTCGCTCGCGTTTGCGGAGCCGACGATCCCCACGAAGGCCGTCCCCGTGTGGACGCCGGCTCCCAGCGGGACCCACGGCGCAGCGGCCGAGCCGTGTCCGGTCGCCCGAAGCAGCGCATCAGCGGCTTCGAACGCCTTCCGCGCGTGATCAGGACCGGCGAGGAACGGCACGAACAGGCCGACGACCGCATCGCCCACGAACTTCTCGATGATCGCGTCGTGCTCGACGAGCACGTCACGCGAAACCTTGTAGAAGCGATTCATTAGACGTGTGAACTCGAACACGGGCATCTCTCGCGCGAGCTTGCTCGAGCCGCGGACGTCGGCGAACAGCATCGAGACCTCGACGTCCGCGCCGCGGACGTCGCTCGCGTCGTCTGCGCCCGGGCACGCCTTCGCCTGGCTGGCGATACCGCGGAAACACCGGCCGCAGATGTTCGGGTTCTTCTCCCACGGCGTGAAGCCGTATCGGCGAAGGATGAGGGCGCCCGGCGCGCGGAACGGCGCCTTGCACAGCTTGCATCGTGGATTCGACGGCAGGAACCGAAGCGGACTCTCGTGCTGAAGGTGCGGATGCGTTCCTCGAAGGAACTCCCGCCATTCGTCTTCGGGCGTTGCGAAGCTCGTCACGGCCGGGAGCTTACGAGTGTAGTGAGGGGCCCGCTGGCGCAAACTCCCATGTCAACCTCGCTCACCACGTCTCCTTGTGCACGACGTCATCGATGCCGCGCCGGTTCGGCCGAGAGATCGGGCTGAGCGGCCGGTCGTCCGGGTAGCCCAGCGCGACGAGCACCGGGCACTCCCGATCGGCCGGAAGGTCGAGGATCCGCCGGGCCAGATCCTGATCACCGACCGACGCGTGGCCGCTCCCGATCCCCAGATCCGCGGCGGCGAGCATGATCGACATCGTCGCCTGGCCGAGGTCGTAGTTGATGAGGTCGCGGTCCTCGCCCGGCTCGGTCACCGGCATGACGAGCGCCACGGTCGCCGCCGAGTAGGCGACGTGCGATGCGTACTTCCAGATGTCGGCGAGTTGCCGTAGCCGCTCGCGGTCGGTGACGACGACGAAGTCCCACGGCTGTTCGTTCATCGACGACGGCGTTCGGCGGGCCGCCTCGAGGATGCGGTCGAGGTCCTCCTTCGCGATCGGGCGGTCCGCGTACCGTCGCACGTTCCGGCGTGCTCGAAGGGCGTCCCAGGTTTCCATGACGGAGCACGATAGCCGGAGCCGCTACCTCGCTGCAGCGATGCGAACGTCACGGGACCCGGCGCCGTCCATGAGGAACGCGGCGAGCCGGTCTCCCTCGTCCGCGACCTCGGCGCGTTCGCCGCGCGTGAGCCGGCGGAACGGCTCGATCCGAAGCGTCCCCGCATCTCGTTCCCGCTCGAGGATCCATCGCGCCGAGGTGAACCCGTCGACGAGGACGATGCCCCATCCGACCTCCGTCCATCGGGCGGTTCCCGGCCCGACGATCCGGCTTCGGTCCTTGTGGCCGATCACCACGTTGTCGTACTCGGGGAGGAAGCGCACCGGAGCCGGCGTGTCGGCGTTCGGTCGCCGAGCGCTCGGAACGTCGAACAGCTCACGGCCGTTCTCGTCGACGAACGTCCGGAGCGACGGCCGCATCTGCTCGAACGCGACGCCGAGTCCAGTCAATCCGGACCAGTACTGCGCATCCGCCACGGTGGCGGGTCCGAACGCCGTCAGATACCGCCGGATCAACGCATCGAGGTCGCCGCGCTCGTCGATCGAACGTCCGAGCCACGCGTCGATGGTCGTGAATCGCGATCCGCCGCTCCGACGCCACAGTCCCCTCGGCGTCACCTGAACGGTCGGAATGACATACATCGCATAGCCGAGCGAGTCGGCGTCGACACCGGGCCAGCGCTCCGCGATCGCCTTGACGAGTTCCGCGCGCGTCTTCGGGGAATCCTGGAGCAGCCTTTGCAAGAGCTCGACTGCCTCGTCGAGGTTCACGCCAGCCCGGACGAGCGTTCGCAGTGGGCTCGAGCCGAACACGACCTTCTCGATCGCCGGCTGGATGAGCGATCGAAGCGCCAGCGCATCCCGCGCGGTGACTGTGTGCAGCGTCCCCCGCAGCAGCGTCATCCGCACCGCGCGCCGATCCGCCATCGCTTCCGACAACGCCTCGGCGCGGAACCCGTCCACCCGCGTCCACAACGCGACGTACGGGTCTCGAGGAACCTGCGCCTGCAACGCCACGAGACGTTCGACGGCGTCCAGCGCCTGTATCCGACGGCGGCGCAACAGCATCTGCCGGTCGAGCAGTGCGCGGTTCAGCGCGCGCGGGCCGAGCACGTCGCCCGGCCCGCGTCTTCGAGGCAACGAGCTAGACGCGACGGCGGTATCGAAGGATCGCCAGCGGCGCGAACAGCGCCGTGAGCGCCGCCAGCCACAACAGCGACCGGATCACGGGCCCGGCGACGGGAAGGCCACCGAGCATCAACCCCCGCGTCGCGTCGATCACCGAAGT
>DASUQY010000181.1:0-2361 GCA_036280315.1 Actinomycetota bacterium | reverse complement strand
CCGAGCGCTTTCGTCATCCAATCCTTGCCGGTCTTCCGTCGGCGCTCCGGCTTGACGAGCGGGAACAGCCCCCAGAACGTGAAGAAGACGCTCACCTCCATGCCGGACGCGGCCGCGGTCGACGACAGGATCAGCGTCGGCCAGATCCGATCGAGGTGGCCATCCCACGCGATGATCGTGATCTTGTTCTTCTTGTTGTAGCCCTCTTCCTCGGCGCGCTCGTCGAGCGCTCGATCGATCAGCTCGCGGAGCGCGGCCTGGTCGAGCGCGCCCACTGTGTCCTTGCCGTTCGTCGTCGCTTCACTCATCCGGACTCACGCCTTCCTGATCACGAATCGCAAGAGCCCGTCGGATTCGCTCGACTCGACGAGCTCGTTGCCCGACAGCTTCGCCCAGCTCGGCACGTCGGATCTCGCTCCGGGATCGGTCGCCAGGAGCTCGATCAGGTCGCCGCGGTGTGCGCCCCTGAGGGCTTTGTGCAGTGTTACGAGGGGCCCCGGGCACGATTGCCCTCTGGCGTCGACGGTGGTGGAAATGGTCTTCATCGGGTGCCTCCGGAAGTGGTCTAGAGGGGGAAACCGGATGGGTTCGCGAGGCCTATCGGCCGTCGCGGCGCGCGACGGGACAGCAGTGCCGGTCGGGGATCATCGCCCCCACGAGGCCACGGCAGCGTGTCCTGATCATTTGCAGGTGCAAATAGTACCGCCGTTGACGGGGACGGTACAGACCCGATCTGCTCGCCGCCTGCCGGCAGCGTGTGGCAGTCGATCTACGAGCTTCGGACCACGCGGCGGCGTTCGAGCGGCCAGTACACGAGCCGAACTCTCGCCTTCAGGTGCTCCTGCCGGACGGATCCGAACGAACGGCTGTCCGTCGACGCGTTCGGCGAGTCCCCCCGGACCCAGAACTCCCCTTCGCCGAGCACGCCGCCGTTCGGCGCTCGGTCGCCAGGGACACCGATGACTCGTTTGACCATCTCGAACGACTCGCGCTCGGGGTGCTCGACCACCACCACGTCGCCGCGACGGAACCTCGACGACGGCGTGGCGAGCGCCCACTCGCCCGGCTCGAGCGCAGGTCGCATCGACCCGCCGCTGATCTCCACGCGGTACGGTCGCCAACGCGCGAACGTGTACGCCGCCACCGCGGTGAACGCGACCGCGACGACGAGCGATCGGCGCCCGGACCGCTGCACCGAGCGCGCCACCTTCCGCCTCTCGCGACCCCGGTGATAGGTTCGGTCGGAAGGATCTCCGTCACGAGGAGGGGGAACGTCCATGCTCGAAGCTTTGCTCAGGCCGCCCCGCGTCGTCCACGCGCATTGTGACGTCCCGTGCGGCGTCTACGATCCGGCGCAAGCGCGCATCGAAGCCGAGTCGGTGAAGGCGATCCAGACGCGGTATCAGGACGCGGAAAAGTTCAAGATGGCGAGCGAGACCGTGGAGGACTACAAGTCGCGGTGCCTCATCGTCAAGGAAGAGCGCGCCGACCTGGTGAAGCATCACCTGTGGGTGCTGTGGACCGACTACTTCAAGCCCGAGCACATCGAGAAGTACCCGGACCTGCACGACAAGTTCTGGAAGGCCACCAAGGAAGCGGGTCTGTCGAAGAAGTCGCAGGACCCGACACAGGGACAGAAGCTGCTCGACGCGATCGACGAGCTCGGCAAGATCTTCTGGGAAACGAAGTCGTAGCTCGTTCCGCGGAGTCCGACACGGGCCTCACGTCGTAGCGCCACCTACGAACACGTTGGTGCGTCGCTAGCCTCGTCTCGTGAAGGACATCGGCCTTGTCGGCGTGGCGTTCAGCGGCAAGTCGACGCTGTTCACCGCGCTCACTCGAACGGGTGGGCACGGTGGGCAGGCGAACCGGGCCGTGGTTCCGGTACCCGACCCGCGTCTCGGCGTGCTCACCGAGATCGAACGGTCGCGCAAGACCGTTCACGCGCAGGTCGCGTTCGTCGACGTGCCGGGCGGAACGTCGAGCGCACAGGGGATCGCCAAGCTGCGTGAAGCCGACGCGCTCGCCATCGTGGTGCGTTCGTTCGGACCGGACACGTCGCCCGCAACGGAGCTCGAGGAGGTCCGCGCCGATCTGCTGCTCGCCGACCAGGTGATCGTCGAATCGGCGCTCGAGCGAGCGAGGAAGAGCGCACGTCGTCAGGCGGCCGAGGTCGACGCGCTCGAGAAAGCGAACGCTGCGCTCGCGGCCGAGACGCCGTTGCGCGCCGGCGGCTTGTCGACCGACGAGGTTCATCTCCTCAGGGCCCTCGCTCCGCTCACGGTGAAGCCCGAGGTGGTCGTGGCGAACCTCGAGGAGGGGACGGACGTCTCGCCCGATCTGCCGGAAAGCGCCGTGGGC
>DASUQY010000180.1:0-3213 GCA_036280315.1 Actinomycetota bacterium | reverse complement strand
CCGATCGACGACGTCCGAGACGCGACCCCTCCCCGCGCGACGTACGGCATCAGGTTGGCGCTGAACGACGTGCACGGCATCTCGTCCGCCGAAGTGCGCTCGATCCTGCAGGCACGTGCGGATCGTTCGTTCCGCGACGTCGGGGACTTCCTGAGACGCACGACGGTCTCGCGCCCGGTGGTCGAGGCGATCGCGCACGCCGGCGGGTTCGACGAGCTCGACGGCGGCACGCGGCGCGACCGCCTGTACGCCGCGATGACGACCGCGCCGCAGCGCGAGGGCGATCAACTGGCGCTCGATCTCACCGCGCGGGTGAACGGACTCCGCACGTCGCTCGACGAATACACCGACGCCGAACGGGTCCGCGCCGAGCTCGAGGTCCTCGGCCTGGATGCCAGTCGTCATCTGGTGAGCTTCTTCGAACCGCTCATCGCAGACCTCGGCGCGACGCGTGCGAGCGACCTGTACCGGCGGCGAGCGGACGAGCGCGTCATGGTCGTCGGCGTCAAGGTCGCGTCGCAGACGCCGGCGATCCGGAGCGGGCAGCGCATCATCTTCCTCACGCTCGACGACGCGACCGGGCCGATCGACGTCACGGTGTTCGAGAGCGTCCAGCCGAAGGTCGCCAAGACGGTGTTCCACTCGTTCGTCCTCGCCGTCGTGGGAACCGTCCGTCGCACGGGCGTCAAAGGCGCGAGCGTGATCGCGGAGGACGTGTGGGATCTCGTCGCGCTGCACCAAGCGCGACGCGACGGTCGGCTCGTCGAGGCGCTCGCGCACGAGGGACCGGCGACCGCCGCCGCCGTTCCGCGGAAGCTCTGGCACTCGAGCGGCGGGTCGGCCGGCCGCTGAGTGGCGCGACTAAGCTCCCTCACGATGGCCGCGCGGGGGCCGGAGTGAGCACAGTGAGCGAAGCGAACGTTGTGCGGACCCCGGGGCAGAAGATCCTCGAGTCGATCCTCCACGTCGACCTGGACGCCTTCTACGCGTCGGTCGAGGTGCTGAAGGACGCGAGGCTCGCCGGCAAGCCGGTCGTCGTCGGCGGCGCCGGGACGCGCGGCGTCGTGATGTCCGCCTCTTACGAGGCTCGCGCGTACGGGATCCGCAACGCCATGCCCGCCGTCCGAGCTCGCCGCCTTTGTCCGGATGCGGTGTTCATGCCGCCCGACTTCGAGTCGTACCTGGCGCACTCGAATCGGTTCCGCGAAATCCTGCTCGCGATCACGCCGACGGTGGAACCCATCTCGCTCGACGAGGCGTTCCTCGACGTGTCGGGGGCGTATCTGCTGTTCGGCGCGCCCGTCGCCATCGCGGAGAAGGTCAGGCGAGACGTCCGTGACGGTATCGGCATCGCGTGCTCGGTCGGAGTCGGCCCGACGAAACTCGTCGCCAAGTTGGCTTCACGAAAGGCGAAACCCGACGGGCTTGTCGCAGTCACCGGCGAGGACGTCGACGCGTTCCTCACGCCGTTGCCCGCCCGAGCGCTGTGGGGCGTGGGGGAGAAGACCGCCGAGCTGCTCTCGCGACTCGGCGTTCGGACCGTCGGCGATCTCGCCCGAACCCCGCCCGCCGTGCTCGCCCGCCTCGTCGGCGAACAGCAGGCGACGAATCTCAACGATCTCGCCCGCGGCATCGACTCGCGACGCGTCGTCGCCTACGAGGCGCCGAAGTCGGTGAGCCACGAGGAGACGTTCGATCGCGATCTTGACGATCACGAGGAGCTTCAGCGCGAGATCCTCGCGCTGTCGCAGAAGGTCGGCTCGCGGCTGCGCGAGGATGGGTATCGCGCGAGGACCGTGACGCTCAAGGTACGGCTGGCGAACTTCACCACGCTGACGCGTTCGCGAACGACCGACCCGCCGACGGACGTCGCCGCCGACCTGTACCACCATGCGTCCGAGATGTTCCGCGCTCTCCCCGGCGCCAGGAGGCGGGTACGTCTCCTCGGCGTCGCGGCCACCGGACTCCTCGCTGCCGGAGAGCAGCAGCTGGCGCTTCTTCGCGGCGAGCGCTGGAGCGACGTCGAGCGCGCCGTCGATCGGATCGACAAACGGTTCGGCCTGGGAAGCGCGATGCCGGCGGCGCTCCTCGACCGACGTCGCGAACGCCGCGGCTCGTCCGACCGGGGGTAGCACATCGAGTTTCGCGTGGCTCCCGGTACGGGAACGCCATTCCTATAATCGAACCGACACCTACACCGACCAGGCCTCCCGGGAGGGACACGGCCACCGATGCCATTGTCGCCGGACGAGCAGCGGATCCTCGAAGAGATCGAACAGCGCCTTTCCGAGGAGGACCCCCGCCTCGCGGAGCAAGTCAGCCGAACGTCGCTGTACACCCACCTCGCGCGTCGCATCCGCTGGTCGGCCTTCGCGTTCCTCGTGGGCTTCGTGATGCTGATGTCGTTCTTCGCCTCGCTGTACGTCGCGGCCGCGGGGTTCATCGTGATGCTCGCGTCGTCGCTGATGATCTACCGCTACTTGAAGCAACTCGGCCGCGATCAGGTTCGCGTCGTCCAGGTGAACTCCGGTCGGTTCTCCATTGCGGGTTTTCTGGCACGGATCGCTGGGCGTTTCCGCGACCGCCCCCAGGAGCCGCCGCCAGATCCCTAGAACGTTCTCATCTGCTCACGTCGCGAACGCGAAGAAAGTTCGTCGCGTCTCGCTGGGCGGTTGCAGGAACCGCGCCGAACGCAGTACAACAAGGCACCTTCCCCCAGGGGCGTGACCGTCATCTGCACGTCGAGCCTTCCCTCGGCGACGCTGGCGGCCGGCTTGTGTTGATCGTTAGGAACGGACGGGTCGGTCAGGGAGGGGCGCACGTTTCGCCGATGGATGGTTTCACCGCGCATCAAGCCACCAAGTTCACGGGGTGCACGCCGCGTCAACTCAGGTACTGGGACCAGATCGGCCTCGTCAGACCCTCCGTTCAGAGCACGGGAGGCCGTCCCGGCGTGCCGAGGATGTACTCGTTCAGAGACCTCGTCGCCCTGAAGGTCGTCAGATCCCTGCTCACGAGCGGGATGTCGCTCCAGCGCGTCCGCCGCGCCTGGGAGTACCTGAATCGGCGCGCTCACCTGGACCAGCACCTGTCCGAGGTCAAGCTCATCACCGACGGCGTGAGCATCTTCAAGGTCGCGCGACGCAACGGCGAAATCATCGACGCCCTGAACGAGGGTCAGCTGGCGTTCTTCGTGGCGATCGACGAGATCGC
>DASUQY010000179.1:0-2535 GCA_036280315.1 Actinomycetota bacterium | reverse complement strand
CGACCTCCATCAGCGTCACCGTCTCCCAATCGATCGCGCAGCTGGCCGCCGTAACCGGGATCGTCGCAGGCTTCTGGCACGTCACGTGGGTGGCCGGGGTCACTTTCCTAGTGGCAGGGATCGTCGCCATAGGTGTGCACTCGGCCGGTTGGTGGCGCGTGGAGTCGCCTGGAGCACGGGTGTAGTAGGACGCCCCAGGATCCTCGATCGGGCCCGGCCGCTCGGCCGATCGTTCCAGGCGCCACCGACTTCCGCTCTGGCCGGGCGATATCGTCCCGGCATGCGCCTCCCAGTGATGCCGCCGGTCAAGCCGATGCTCGCGAAGGCCGTCGCCGAGATCCCGAAGGGCGACCTCTCGTTCGAACCGAAATGGGACGGGTTCCGGTCGATCGTGTTCCGAGACGGCGACGAGGTGGAGATCGGCAGCCGCAACGAACGGCCGATGACCCGGTACTTCCCGGAGGTCGTCGAGGCTGTCAAGGCGAACCTGCCCGACCGCATCGTCGTCGACGGCGAGATCGTCGTGCCGGACTCGTCGGGCAAGCGGCTGGAGTTCGAAACGCTCCAGCAGCGGATCCACCCGGCGGAGAGCCGCGTACGACTGCTCGCCCAGCAGACGCCGGCGCACTTCGTGGCGTTCGATCTGCTGGCGCTCGACGACCGCAACCTGATGAAAGAGCCGTTCGTCGAGCGGCGCGGGCTGCTCGAGGACGCGCTCGTAGGCGCGAGCCCGCCGATCCACGTGACTCGGGCCACGACGGACCGCGACCTGGCCCTGCAATGGTTCGACGAGTTCGAGGGCGCCGGGCTCGACGGCATCGTCGCCAAACCGCTCGACGTGACGTACCAGCCCGACAAGCGAGTGATGTTCAAGATCAAGCACGAGCGCACGGCCGACTGCGTCGTCGCCGGCTACCGGACGCACAAGACCGACGACCACGCGATCGGCTCGTTGCTGCTCGGGCTGTACGACGAGAACGGCGACCTGGCGAACATCGGCGTGGTCGGCGCGCTGCCCATGGCGCAGCGCCGGAAGCTGTTCGAGGAGCTCCAACCGCTCGTCACGACGTTCGAGGAACACCCTTGGAACTGGGCGCAGGAGGAGCTCGGAACGCGGACGCCGCAACACTCGGCCGGAAGTCGGTGGGCTTCCGGCAAGGACCTCTCGTTCGTTCCGCTCCGGCCGGAGCGCGTCGTCGAGATCAGGTACGACCACATGGAGGGTCCGCGCCTCCGGCACACCGGCCAGTTCGTCCGGTGGCGTCCCGACCGCGATCCGCGCTCATGCACGTTCGAGCAGCTCGAGGAGCCGGTGACGTATGACCTGGCGGAGATCCTCGGCGACAAGTAGGGAACACACGCGAGTCTCGTTCGCGGGCGAGGCCGAGTGATGGTATGCACCTCGAACGAGCGTGCCGGACATTCGATGAACGAACCCCGACTGGGTCGCCTTCGGGGGCCGGGGCACGACGCATCGCACGTCGAGCCGATCGAGCTCTTCTACGACGTCGTCTACGTCCTCGCCGTCACACAGCTGACACGCCACCTACTCGATGACCTGAGCCTTCGCGGCGCGATCGAGACGCTCATCCTGCTGCTCGCGGTGTGGGCGGCGTGGATCCACATCGCCTGGCTCACGAACTACCTCGACCCGCGGGAGCGCGTGATGCGGGTCTTGCTGCTCGCGCTCATGTTCGTGAGTCTCGTCATGTCGGCTTCATTGCTCGAGGCCTTCGACGGATACGGTCTCGCGTTCGGTGGCGCGCTCTCGGCGAGCCTGCTCATCGGTCAAACGTATGGGCTCATCGCCTTGTGGGGACGCGATCCGATCGGGATGGTCTTCGAGCGAGTGCTCATCTGGTGGGTTCCGGTATCGGCCCTCCTCGTAGCCGGAGGGTTGATGGACGGCTCCGCGCGACTCGTCGCGTGGGGTGTCGCCATCCTGGTCATGTACGTCGTCACCGCGACCGGATTCCCGCTGCCTCGGCTCGGGCATGCCATGACCACCGACTACCCGATCTCGGGCGAGCATTTCGCGCACCGCTGCTACCTGTTCATCACGATCGCGCTCGGCGAGACGATCCTGGTGATCGGTACGCAGTTCGCTCGACTCCCTCGGGATGCCCCCACGATGGGAGCGTTCGTGTTGGCGTTCCTCGGCAGCGCCGGGCTCTGGTGGCTGTACTTCGACCGCGACGCGGAGGCAGGCATCGGCGCCATCTCGGCTGCGGCGGATCCAGGACGTCTGGGCCTGTGGGCGTACACCTTCTTCCACGTACCGCTGGTCGCCGGGGTGATCGTCTCCGCCGCGGCCTTCGAGCTCACGCTGGCGCACCCGGACAGCGAGGTGGACGTTGCGACTGCCTGTCTGATGCTCGGCGGCGCCGCGTTGTTCTTCTTCGGGCTGGCGCTGTTCGAGCTGGAGATCTCGCGAGCGTCGGTCGTTCCGCCGTTGATCGCCATCGGCGGCCTCGCCGCGCTGACTCTCGTGGCCACCGTCGCGACGAACCTCGGCCTGCTCGCGGCGACGACGGC
>DASUQY010000178.1:0-4262 GCA_036280315.1 Actinomycetota bacterium | reverse complement strand
CAAAACCTCTTTGCGCCGAACGCCCAGGTAGGCGTCTTCGACGACCACGTCCGCAACATCTTCGCCACGAACGGGCTCGAGGTTCGAGGCGCGTTCGGCCCTTTTCCTCAGGCGCTCCTCCCGCCGGACTGCGTCCACGGCCCGGTGGTGGACGAGGGACAGGAAGAACGAGCGGAACGCACCGCGGGTCGGGTCGAACGCCTCAGGCGTTCTCCACAGTGCGAGGAACGCGTCCTGCGTGACTTCTTCCGCGAGCATCGGCTGAGCGGTGATGCGGAGCGCGAGGCCGTACGCCGCGCTGCCGTACCTCCGGTACAGCTCCTGGAACGCCTCGCGGTCGCCATTCGCCACGCGCCGATGAAGCTCGACGTCGCGAACGGCATCGTCTCGCATCCGGCGTTCCTATCACACCGAGATCAGCGGACCCTCGCCGTCAACCGAGCGCAGCTACGATGGCTGCACGTGCGACACCTCGTGATGTACTCGCGGCCGGGGTGCGGCCTTTGCGACGAAGCTCGCGTGGTCATCCTCGCGGCACGCGCCCGCGCGCCGTTCGACTTCGACGAAGTGGACATCACGGGCAACGACGCGCTCGAGCTCGAGTACGGGATCCGTATCCCGGTCGTGCTGATCGACGGGGACGAGCTGTTCGAGATCCGCATCGATGCGCGTGAGCTCGACGCCGCGATCGCCTCCTAGAGCTCGACACCGCCATCGACCTGCGAATTCACGAATGCACTATCATTTCGGCCGTGGACGATCGGCCGATTCCCGAGGCCACGGTCGGCCGGCTCCCGATCTACCTCCGCGCGCTCGTCGAGATGGCCGAGAACGGCGTGCCCACCGTGTCGTCCGAGTCGCTGGCCGAAGCTACCGGTTTCAACTCGGCCAAGGTCCGAAAGGACCTCTCGCATCTCGGCTCCTATGGCACCCGGGGGGTTGGCTACGACGTCGCGTACCTCATCCACCAGATCCGGCGCGAGCTCGGACTCACCCAACACTGGCCGGTCGTCATCGTCGGGATCGGGAACCTCGGCCACGCGCTGGCGAACTATCGAGGCTTTGCCGAGCGAGGGTTCCGCGCGGCCGCACTCCTCGACAACGATCCGGCGAAGGTCGGGGAGGAGGTGGCCGGTCTTCGGATCCGCTCCGTGGAGGATCTGCCGGACATCGCCGCGAGCAACGAGGGATTGATCGGAGTGATCTCGACGCCCGCGCCGGCCGCCCAGCAGGTCGCCGACCTGATGGTTCGCGTGGGGGTCCGTTCGATCCTGAACTTCGCGCCGATCGCGCTCGCCGTGCCGGAAGGCGTCTCCGTGCGGAAGGTAGACCTGGCAGTCGAGCTGCAGATCCTCACGTACTACGAACAACGCAAGGCGGCGCTCCTCGATGTGAAACGGCGCGGACGCGCGGCGCTCGGCTGAGCTACTGCGTTACTTCGCGATCGTGATCCACAGGACGATGAACGTGACCAGCACCATGATGCCGAACAGGATGAACTGAACGGCGCCCTGGTCGATCAGCGGTGCGCCTTCCTGAGCGAGCATCGTCTACTCCTTCTATGCCGGTCCGTACCACGGGGGCGCCGTGCCGCCGGTGAGGATCTCCTTTCGCTTCCGTTCCGCTGCGTCCAGGAACGGGATGTGCACCGCGAGGCCGACCGCCGATCCGATCAGGAACATCCACGAGTAGCGGTCGACGCTGCCGGAGTCGTGACGCATGAAGAGCTTCACCAGCGGTCCGCCACCGGTGAAGTAGCCCTCGGCGGCGGCGAGCGACACGTCGTCCTGCGTGGCGAACCTGATGTTCTCGACCGTGAAGTCGGTCGTGGCCAGCGCGCCGGGCTCGAACTCTCCGAGACCGAGCTCCTCGTTCCCCTGTTCGGCCAGGTACGCCTGGGCCGCCGACGTGACCGCCTGCACCGAGGACGTGTCGTTGTCGTTGCTGCTGGGTGCCCGCCATCGCTCGCCAGTCGGATACGTCTCGAACACCTCGTACGGGAGCCCGGGGTCCGTCCCCGCAGCATCCACGACCCATGCGGGCTCCGCACCGCGTGGCCCCAGGTTCACCGGAGTGTCGAGACCCTGCGAGATGAAGAAGCCGGTCAGCCAGATGACGGAAAGGATCAGCATCCATCCGAAGAACGAAACAGCCAGCACCAGGTAGCCCATCCACCGTCCGAATACGGCGCCGAGGAGCAGCAGCGGGCTTCCGATGAACAGGATGAAGCCCATCACCGTGGCGAGCCCGCCCTTCAGCAGGGTCTCGCACGAGATCTCGAAGCCGACGCAGGACTGGGCGAGCATCAGAGCTGCGAGTCCGGATTGTCGGTCGCGGGCGGCTTGTCGGGAAACTCCTCGTCGGCGCGTGTCTCTGCCTCGGGGTTGGTGCAGACGTTTTCATCGTTCGCGACCGACTCGTCCTGGATGCTGATGATGTAGGTGACGATGTCGTTGATCTGCTGATCGTTCAACGCGCCCGCGAACCGGATGCTCCAGGACGGCATGATCGGGCCGCGCCCCTGCTCGATCGTCGTGTAGATGTCGTCGAGCCCGTGGATGGCCGGATGGCCGTGCCACGGCCCACCGCACACCGTTCTGAGGTTCGGCGTGGCGCGAACGTCGTATGGGTCGTCAACCGTTGCCGGGTTCGCCACGATGCCACCTTCGAGCGTGGGTCCGTGGCACTGCACACACCCCACACCGCCTTGGTTCTCTTCGGTGAATAGCTCGACAGCGTGCCGTCCGCGCTCGATCGCATGCTCGGTGAGCGCCTCTTCCTGGTTGAGGTTCGCGTCCGGCTCGAAGAGCCACGTCGCGGGCACCCACACGACGAGGAACACGA
Organism: Actinomycetota bacterium; assembly: GCA_036280315.1. Lineage (GTDB taxonomy): Bacteria > Actinomycetota > UBA4738 > UBA4738 > HRBIN12 > CALGFI01. The sequence goes on along the minus strand of DASUQY010000178.1, from coordinate 1,418 downwards.
CGAGCAGGACCCCCCAGCCCTGGAGCTTCTGCAGCAGCGGCGTCTCGAGGTCCTGGTCCGACGGTCCGGGTCGCATGGTCCGTGGGATCTCCACGCCGTCACGCGGGCGGCGGGCCCGTGCGAGCAGCACGGCGCCCGCGACGGCGAGGAAAACCGCGCCGCCAAGGGCGATCACGATCCCCTGGGCCTGCGTCAGCGCGAGCGTCGCGAGCACTCCATGCAACTCATGCCGTCGCCACGCAGAACGGCCCGGCCTGGGGCCGGCGAAGCGTGTCGGTGCCGCGCGGCGGACCGATGATCACCTCCGCGGTGTCGACCAAGACGTCCCCCGTCGAGGTCACCTCGACGCGGAAGCGATCGAGCCCGCGTGGTGCGGGACCGAGCTTGTACTCGCCCGCGGTGTTGTACTTCGAGCCGTGGCAGGGACACTCGAACCACTGGGACTGACGACAGAAGGGGACACGACAACCAAGGTGCACACACCGCTGGTACAGCGGCATGATCCCTTGCGCCGTGAGTTGCTCCGCCGCGTAGTCGACGTCGTCGGTCGGGCGCCCGTCGTAGGCGACGACGTAGAAGCGCCCGGTTCCCGAGTAGAACGGCTCGCGGTTCTCACGGATGAACGAGCTGATGTCCTCGAGCTTGCCGGCGTTGATCACCGAGCCGAACCCGCCGCGAAGGTTCGGCCACAGGAATGCCAGGCTGGCGCCGCCGAACTGCGCTCCGTAGATCAGGAGCGATGCGACGAGTGAGCGCCGGAAGAACTCGCGCCTGCTGAGCGGTTTCGGCCCCTTGGGAACCGGTCGCCCCAGTGCGGCTGCCGTCGCTGCCGCCTCACGCTCCCGCTGATCACGACGCGCTCGCACGAACGAGAGTCCGAAAACGACCGCGAACAGGTCGATGATGGCGATGACGACGATCGCCGCGATCGTCCCGCTCGAGATCGCGAGGACGGCCGTCACAGCTCGAAGAACACCCCTTGGGCCCACGGCCACACCCAGTTGTAACCGGTCCCTCGGAAGAACGAGCCGATGATGGTCAGCGTCGCGCCGAACATCAAAAGCATCGTGAACATGGTGATCGCGATCTTGCGGTCGCCCGGCTTGGTGCTCGGGTTGCGGTCGACGTACGGCACCACCGCGAGCGCCAGCAATACCAGGGTCGGCGCGAACAGCACACCGGCCACCATCGGGTGGAAGTACCGCAGCAGCTCCTGCAGACCGAGGAAGTACCACGGCGCCTTGGACGGGTTCGGGGTGAGGTTGGGATTGGCCAGCTCGCGGAGCGGGGCGTTCACGAACGTCGAGAAGATGACGAGGGTGACCGTCACGAGGAGCAACGCGATGAACTCCTCGATCAGGAGGTGCGGCCACACGTTGATGCGGTCGCCCTGCTCGCGCTCGACGCGCTGAATGCCC
>DASUQY010000177.1:0-12409 GCA_036280315.1 Actinomycetota bacterium | reverse complement strand
GCGGTCAGGGCGCGCGTCACGTTCTTGAACATGCCCTCTCCTTTCGGGACTTGCGTTGGCGCGGCTCACCCCGCGCCTGCAACGACGGAAGTCAGCGAAGGGGAGGTGCGCGTTGAGCGCTCGACCGGTGGGCGTCGCTGTGACGAAGGACGTCGTTCGCCGCCGGAACCGCGAAGGCGAGGACGAGCCTTGGACTCGGGAGCGGCGTCCACCGAGCGTTGGCGAGACGTGCCGAGGATCGCGCGATCCACCGAAGGACCGCCGAGCCCGCGAAGGCCACGACGACCTGCGCGGCTAGTCCGGCGACGAGCAGGTGTTGGTGGACGAGACCCGCGAGCGGCGTGCCCGTTGCGATGCGCTCCATGACCTCCTGGCCGGTGAACGCGCCCGCCTGCACGACCGCGAGTCGCACAGCGAGCGTCATCCAACGATCCGGCGCCGACTCCCGCCGCGAGAGGATGCCGCCGATCGCCGCCGCGGCCGCGCCGGCGAACGCGAGGATCAGCGCCAGCTGGGCTGCCGCGGGAAGGTAGTCGTGACCGGTACGGGCGAGGACGAGGTCACGGTGATGCGGATCGGGCATGGCCAGGACGTATGCCAGCGCGTGACCGAGCACAAGGCCGGCGATCGCGAACGCGAACACTGCGGTGCGGCGGAGCCGGCCTGCGGATGTCGAGTTGCGCACGGGTTGTCTCGATCCGGTCGGATCGCGGATCGCACCGATTGTACGCTTGACCTCTGACAACGGCTCGGTTGGAGACCATGCGCGGCGAAGACGTTCGAGTGCTCGGGGTGGTCGGGTCCGGGTTGATGGGCTCGGGCATCGTCGAGGTCGCCGCTCGCGCCGGCCAACGCGTGGTCTATCTCGAGGCGAGCGACGAGCTCGTCGAGTCGGGGCGCCATCGCATCGAGACGTCGATGGCGAGCGCGGTGGAACGCGGAAAGCTCGACGCGAAAGCGAGCGACGAGATCCATGCTCGCATCGCCGGAACGACCGACCCGAACGATCTCGCCGACGTCGACCTGGTGATCGAGGCGGCGACGGAGGACGCCGATACCAAGCGCGCCGTCTTCCGCCGCCTCGACGAGGTCGTCCGGCCGGAGGTCGTGCTCGCCTCGAACACGTCGTCGATCCCCATCGTCGACCTCGGCGCGGCGACCAAACGCGCGGACCGCGTCATCGGCATGCACTTCTTCAATCCGGTTCCGGTCATGGGGCTGATCGAGATCGTGAAGGCGATCACGACGTCGGACGAGACGGTCGAGTTCGCTCGCGAGTACGGTGCCGCGCTCGGCAAGACCACGGTGCTCTCGCGCGATCGCGCGGGCTTCATCGTGAACACGCTGTTGATCCCGTACCTGAACGATGCGATCAGGATGCTCGAGGAGGGCTTCGCCAGCCGTGAGGACATCGACGCCGCGATCGACCTGGGGCTCAACCACCCGATGGGGCCGCTCCGGTTGGCCGATCTGATCGGCCTCGACACGTGCGCCCAGATCGGCGACGTGCTGTACGAGGAGTTCAGGGACGCCCGGTTCGCGCCTCCGCCGCTGCTGCGGCGGATGGTGGCGGCGCACCACCTCGGCCGGAAGAGCGGACGCGGCTTCTACGAGTACGACTGACTCGAACGCGAAACGGCCGCGTCACTTCTCGCCGAGAACGCGCTCGTAGACCTGGAGTGTCAAGCGCGCCGTCTCGTCCCAGCTGAAACGCTGGGCCTGCGCCCGCGCCCGGGCCGCCATGCGATCGGCGAGGCCGACGTCCGACATGAGCGAGGAGATGGCCTGCGCGATCGACCGCACCGATCGAGGATCGACCCCCAGCGCCGCGTCGCCCGAGACCTCGGGAACGGCGGACGTGTTCGAGGCGACCGTCGGGATGCCCCGCACCATCGCCTCGAGCACCGGCAGACCGAACCCCTCGTACAGCGATGGGTAGGCGAACACGTCAGCTGCTCGGTAGACGGCGTCGAGCTCGTCGGCCGAGATCTCGCCGGTCATGACGATCTCCCCCGGCCCCTGAAGCGCGAGCTCGCGCATCAAGGACTCGTGGTGCCACCCGAGCGGCCCCGCGAGGACGAGCGCATGAGGGAAGCCCTCGGCCGCGACGCGCCGGTACGCGCGCACCAGCCGGACGAGGTTCTTGCGCGGCTCGAGCGTCCCCACGAACAGAACGTACGGTCCCCGGATCTTCAGCCGGGCGAGCACGTCGTCGGCATCGAGCTTGCCTGCGGGCAACGAAGCGGCGAGCGGAACGACGTGGAGCTTGCTCGGGTCGACAGCGGTTCTCGAGAGGAGATCCTCCGCCGTGGTCCGCGACGGCGTGACGATCGCATCGGCCCGCCGAACTGCCGCGCGCAAGCCCAGGCGGTAGACGACCCGCCATCTCGGCGGGAACGCTCCGGGCAGGACGTCGAACGCGAGGTCGTGGACCGTGACGACGAGACGTTGCCTCGCGCCGGCGGGCGCGACGCCGGCGTGGTTGGTGACGTGGACGATGTCCGCCCCGGCGAGAGGCGCGGGCAGCGGCGGTCGGCCGACGACGTTCCACCTGAGGTACAGCCGGCGCATACTGCCGCGGAGCTCGTGCGTGGGGTGCTCTCGGATCCACGGTTCCGGCGGGTCGGGGGAGTCGAATCTCGAATGGAACAACGTCATCTCGACTGAGGGATCTCGATTCGCGAGCGCCGGCACGAGGTTGCGGATGTAGGTGCCGATGCCGCCGGGCGCGTTCAGGAACAGCTGGTCGACCTGGAGCGCGACCTTCATCGCGACGACTCGATGCACGAGCAGCCCTCGGCACCGACCGTCGCCGCATGCCACGTTCCGGGTGAGAGGTCGAGGCGGTCGCCTGGTTCGAGCGTCATGTCACCGTCGTCGAGGTGGAAGGTGATCGACCCGTCGAGGCAGAACAGGACCTTGTGGTAGTCGTGCGCGTGCCGGGTGTAGGTGTCGCCGGGACCGTTGCCCCACGGGCGAGGCGCCGAGCAGCGCTCCTCCTGGAAGATCCGGAGCGCCGCGTCGCGGTCGTCCACCGCTCGCTCGATCTTGCTCGCACCCACCGGACGGAGCCTCCTCGCCGGCGTCGAGCCGGCCGATCGGAATCGTGGCGGATTTCGACGAACGGTGTCGGGCGGCGTCCGACGCGATGTGGCTGAGTCGCCCCTACAGAACGTCGCCGCGGCCGTAGACCGGCGGGACGCCGCGACGCGCGTACGGTGCGTACGTTCCGACGCCCCACGGGGTATGCGTGTAGTGCCGCGCCTGGAGGGCCCCTAAGCCCGCCGCGTCGATCCGGCCGGACAGGACCCACGGATGTGGGTGCGGGCTCTCTTGCGCGAAATAGCGCTCGAGCGCGCGGATAACGGCGCGCTCCTCGTGAGGCGTCAGATCGGCGTCCAGCTCGAACCGGCGCGCCGCGAGACTCGGGGCGTCGGGCCGGCCCTGGGGGCCACCGTTCGGGGTTCGGTCCCGTTCGTCGTCGCTCACAGCGGGATGTTCCCGTGCTTGCGCGCGGGGATCGTCTCGCGCTTCGTCCCGAGCATCCGCAGTGCCTTGATCAAGCGAGGCCGCGTCTCTGCCGGCTCGATCACGTCGTCGATGAACCCGCGCTCGGCCGCGATGTACGGCGTGGCGAACTTTTCCTGGTATTCGGCGATGAGCTGCGCACGCGTCGCGACGGGATCGTCCGTTTTCTCGATCTGCTTTCGGAACACGATGTTCACCGCGCCGTCCGGACCCATCACGGCGATCTCCGCCGTCGGCCAGGCGAACGACACGTCGGCGCGTAGGTGCTTGGAGTTCATCACGAGGTACGCGCCGCCGTACGCCTTCCGGGTGATAACCGTGAGCCGGGGGACCGTTGCCTCAGCGAACGAGTACAGCAGCTTTGCGCCGTGGCGGATGATGCCGTGGAACTCCTGCTGCGTGCCCGGCAGGAACCCCGGCACGTCGACGAACGTGACGAGCGGGATGTTGAACGCGTCGCAGAAGCGGACGAACCGCGATGCCTTCTCGCTGGAGTCGATGTCGAGCGTACCGGCGTTCACCTTCGGCTGGTTCGCGACGACGCCGATGCTGTGACCGTCCAGACGCGCGAACCCGATCACGACGTTCATCGCCCAGAACGGGAACACCTCGAAGAAGTCACCGTCGTCGACGACCCTGCGGATCACCTCGTGCATGTCGTAGGGGACCTTCGCGGAGTCGGGAACGAGCATCGTGAGTCCGTCGTCGCGGCGGTCGGGATCGTCGACCGGCGCGTACGTCGGCGGGTCCTCGACGTTGTTCGACGGTAGGTACGACAACAGGTGTCGCACCATAGCCAGACACTCCTCTTCGTCCTGGCTGACGAAGGACGCGACGCCCGACCTGCTGGCGTGCGTCATCGCCCCGCCGAGCTCCTCGAACGTGACCTCCTCGCCGGTCACTGCCTTGATGACATCGGGACCGGTGATGAACATGTGCGAGGTGCCCCGCACCATGAACGTGAAGTCCGTGACGGCGGGAGAGTAGACGGCACCGCCGGCGCACGGGCCCATGATCACGCTGATCTGCGGGATCACACCGCTCGAGCGCACGTTGCGTTCGAACATGTAGCCGTAGCCGGCGAGGCTCGCCGCACCCTCCTGGATGCGGGCGCCGCCCGAGTCGTTGATCTGGATGAACGGTGCACCCGTCGACATCGCGAGGTCCTGCACCTTGCAGATCTTCTCGGCGTTGACCTCGCCGACCGAGCCGCCGAACACCGTGAAGTCTTGGCTGGCGACGCACACACGACGCGCGTCGATCGTTCCGAATCCGGTCACCACGCCGTCGCCGGGCGGACGGTTGCGGTCCATACCGAAGTCGTGGCTCCGATGGACCGCGAACGGGTCGGTCTCCTGGAACGAGCCCGGGTCGAGCAGCAGGTCGAGCCGCTCCCGCGCCGTTAGCTTGCCTTTCTCGTGCTGTTTGCGGACCGCGTCCTTGCGGGCGTTGTCGAGCAAAGCGGCCTTCCGCTTGCGGAGCTGCTCGATGCGCTCTTCGATCGTTCGAACGGATGGTTCTGCGGGCGGTCGTTCCTCGGTCGTCGCCATGGGAATGGAGTCTAGCCGGAGGTGCGAACGTGGCCGTTCGCGCGCGATCGTCGGCCTGACGGCCGTGCTAGACGTCCACGCGGCCGCCAGTGCGCCAGTACTTCCCCCCGTCTCGGGCGAGGTAGCCCTCGTCGACGAGATACCTCCGAAGCGCCGCATGGTCGTTGTAGAAGCGACCGACGATGACGTTCACGGTCCCCTCGTCGTAGTGGATCCCCGGTTCGAACTCGAGCGCGATCCGTTCGAGGACGATCCGGCGCTTCGACTCCTTCGCCGGAATCTCGGTCAGTCGGCCGTCGCGGAAGAACGCTCGGAGGACGAGCTCTTCCTGCTCGTTCACCGCGCCGAGGGCCAGGCCACTCTCCCGCGGCGGCCCGACCTGTTCGGCCGCCCACCGGAGCGTCGTTGGGTCGAGCCGGTACGTCGTGCGATCGTCGGCGAGTCGAACCACACCGGTTGCCGTGAGCCGGTTCAGGTGCTTTCGCAGCCTCGTCATGGGGATGCCGAGCTCATCGGACAGCGCGGATGCGGACGCCTCGCCTCGCGCCAGCGATCCGGCGATCGCCAAGCGCTCGGGATCGGCGAGAGCGCGAAGGATCTCGTTCGGCGTCTCGGCCATGTCGGTGGCTACTCCTACCATCGCCCGATGTCCGTGACCGGCACGACGATCTCGACACCGTCGGTCGAGCGTTCGATCGACATGACGCCGTCGCAGCGCCGGACGTTCGACGAGCTCATCCGAGCCGAGCGGACCGCCACGCCGGACGAAGGTGCGATCGGTCGTGTCCGCTCTCGACTCCACGACGCCGTTCGGGGATCGCGAGGTGCGGCGGTCCGACTCGGCAAGGCAGGCCTGAACGATCTCGCGCGGTGTCCGGGCCTGTTCGACGCCGTGCGCGCGGGCGAACGAGGACCGTTCGCGTTCTCCGGACGCTTCGCCGCCGGTCGTCTGGCGCACAAGGCCGTGGAGCTCGAGGTCGCGGGCCGTTATGAACGAGACTCGTACGGCCTGGTCGAGGCCGCGGCGGTGCGGCTGGTCGAGGACGACGCGTTCGCGACGTACTGGAACGGGCTCGACCCGCTTCGGCGCGACGAAGCGTTGATGGACGCCGCGAAGACGCTCGAGCTGTTCCGGTCGACGTTCCCTCCGCTGCGCGTGATGCGACGCGCGCTCGCGCCGTCGACGGAGTGGCATGTACGCGTCGAGCTGTTCGGCGGCGCGCTGGTGCTGTCGGGGACGCTCGACCTCGTTCTGGGCGTCGCGGATGATCTTGCAGCGCCGTCGCGACTCGCGATCGATCTCAAGACGGGACGCGCGTGGCCGGAACACGCCGAAGACATGCGGTTCTACGCGTTGCTTCTCGCGCTCCGCTTCGGTGTACCGCCGTATCGCGTCGCAACGCTCTATCTGGACTCCGGCGAATGGCAGTCGGAGGACGTCGACGTCCGCGTGCTGAATCGCGCCGCCGACCGCGTGATCGACGCCGTCCGGGCCGCGGCGGCGTCCGACGCCGGACAACCGTTCGAGCTTCGACCGGGCCCGTACTGCACGTGGTGCCCGCGGTCTTCGACGTGCCCCGTGAGCCAGGCGGCGGCACGATAGTCGCTGCTAGTCTCCGCACCTCCCACGGAGCATCGATGACCAAAGATCTGTTCGACATCGGCGAGATCCCCGAGATCGGCACCGTTCCCGCGCGGATGCACGCGCAGCTGGTGCGCCCGGAGCGCTTCGGCGAACCGAGGGACTCGATCAAGGACGAGGTGATCGATGTTCCGGAGATCGGACCGAACGAGGCGCTCGTGATGGTCATGGCCGCCGGCGTGAACTTCAACAACGTGTGGGCGGCGCGTGGCGTCCCCATCGACGTCACCAAGACGCAAGCGCGGTGGGGCGAGCCGACCGACTTCCACATCGTCGGCTCGGATGCGGCCGGCATCGTCTATTCGGTCGGTCGGGACGTGACGAACGTGAACGTCGGCGATCGCGTTGTCGTACACGCCGGGCAGTGGGACGTCGACGATCCCTGGGTCGTCGCCGGAAAGGATCCCGGTCTCGCGGCGAGCTTCCGAGTGTGGGGCTACGACACGTGCTGGGGCTCGTTCGCGCAATTCACGAAGGTGCAGGCGCACCAGTGTCTGCCCAAATCCGAGCACCTCACGTGGGAGGAGGCCGCCGCGCCGACGCTCACGGGTGGAACGGCATACCGAATGCTGCATGGCTGGCCGCCGAACACGGTGTCCGACGGCGACGTCGTCCTGGTATGGGGTGGCTCCGGTGGACTCGGCTCCATGGCCATCCAGCTCGTAACGCTCGCGGGTGGCCGGGCGGTCGCGGTCGTCTCGAGCGACGAGAAAGGTGAGTACTGCAAGCGGCTCGGCGCCGTCGGTTACGTCGACCGGACCAGGTTCGACCACTGGGGCGTCCCTCCCGCGTGGAACGATCCCGCGTGGAAGGACTGGTTCGAGGGCGCGAAAGCGTTCGGCAAGGCTGTGTGGGAGGCGCTCGGTGAGCGAACAAGCCCGCGGATCGTGTTCGAGCACCCGGCCCAGGACACCATCCCGACATCCAACTTCGTTTGCGACCGGGGCGGGATGGTCGTGATCTGCGCCGGAACCACCGGATACGACACGATGATCGACGTTCGATACCTGTGGTACCTGCAAAAGCGCTACCAGGGCTCCCACCTGTTCAACGACGAGCAGGCAGCCGCGTTCAACGATCTGGTGCGCGACCGGAAGGTATCGACGACGCTCGGGGCGACGTACGTCTACGACGAGACCGGCGCGGTGCACCAGATGATGGGTGGCGGCGAGCTTCCGGAGGGCAATGTCGCCGTCCTCGTCAACGCCCCGGCTCGAGGCTTGACCGACCTGCCGTAGCGGGCGCGACGCTCTTCCCCGGTCTTCGTTACAGTCGCGCGACGCTCCGGTCGATGACGCGGAGATGCGATCGCAGAGTACACAGAGGAAGAGGACGGCGTGAAGGTCTTGCGGTGCCGGCAGTGGGCGTTCGCCCTTGGGTCCATGGGCGCCGGCATCGGGCTGATGGTGTTCAACCTGGGGATCGTGCCCGACGAGCTGATCCTCCCCGGCCGCATTGTCTTCTTCGGCGCCGGCGTCGGGCTCGGGTGGTTCCTCGTCGGTCGTGTGGCGCTCGCCGGGGTCCAGGTTCAGGACTCTGGCGTCCTCGTTCGGAACCCGTTCGCCCATCGCTTCATCGCCTGGGACGAGGTCGAGGCGTTCTCGCTCGGCCGATACACGTTGCTCTCGAGCCTCGGCATCGCGCGCCTTCGCGACGGCTCGCGGGTCCCGCTGTTCGGGATCCAAGCGATCGAGTCGGCCTTCAACCCGGGGGACCGTCAGGCGCACGAGATCGTCGACCGCCTCAACGCGGCGCTCGCCGCGTCGACCGCCTAACTTCGCTGCTCGACCAACTCCACGAGCACTCCGCCCATCCCGCTCGGGTGGACGAACGCGATCGTCGTCCCGCGCGAGCCGGGCCTCGGCGCGTCGTCGATCAGGCGGACGCCCTCGGCCTTGAGATGCGTGAGCGTCTGCGCGACGTCGTCGACACGAAAGCCCACATGGTGGACGCCGGGCCCCCGTCGCTGGAGGAACCGTCCCACCGGGGTGTCCGGCCCGAGCGCCCTGAGGAGCTGGATGTATGAGCCGTCCACCTCGAGCAGGATCTCCTCGACCCCCTGCGCCTCGACCCTCTCGCGATGAACGGGTTCGACACCCAGCGTGCGTCGGTAGTGCTCGAGTGACGTGTCGAGGTCGGCGACGGCGATGCCGATATGGTCGATCCGCGTGAGCATCAGCGCGACCTGCGGCGCCGCTCGCCGAGCGACGGCTGGAGCCTTTCGACCAGGTCGTACGCCTGCCGAACGTAGTACGCCCGCAGCGTCAGCGCTCTCGTGACGGCGGCGACGGCTTGTGCGCGCAGATCCTCCTCGCTCTTCGCGCCGTCGCCCGAGCCGGGTCTCGTCGCGTAGAACTCCACCAGCTCGAGGAACTGCTGCAGCGACGGCGTGAGGCCGCCGCGCTCGTACGCGTAGATCGTCTGACGAGCTGCGGGGAACCCAGCCGCCGAGGAGGCATCCCGCACGGCGCGATAGCCGGCCGCCCGTCGGAGGCCACGCAGCAGCGCGCCCACGGTATGGGCTTCCTCGCGCGCAACGGGAGGCAGTTTCTTTCGCGCCATCCGATCCCCTCGGAGGCACGCGTGCTGCTGTTCGGAGCCTCCGGCGGGGGACGATAGCCTGTCGCTCCCACGCCGCGCTCACGAAGGGAGATGTCCGGCGTTCGGCCGGCGTTCGGCCTCGTCCCGTCGACTGCTCGGCGCCGGCCGTAGGGCGAAGGCCCGATGTGTGCATCGCCCAGTTGCCGTACAGTTGCTCGACCCGACCGATGCGAGGGGAGAGCGATCCGTGAGGCAGGCAAATCGTTCCACCGCAGCGGTTCTCCACGGCTTAGATCTACAGTCGAAGGGACGAGCCGACGTCTTCCGGGTGCGCGAGCGAACGCGCAAGCGCCGTCTCCGCCGTCTCCTCCTGTTCCTTGGCCTGCTCGACGGATATCTCTGGTACCGCTACATCACTGACAATCCGTTGCGCCTTCCGACGCTCGGCCCTGAGGCGGTGATCTGGGCACCCATCCTTGTCCTCGTCCTCGCGATCGGCATCTTCACGCTGATGCCGATGTTCAGCGGCCGTTCCCCGCACGCGATCGTTCGACCCGAAGAGATCGAGGTCGGGCTGGACGAGGTTCGCGGACTCGACAACCAGGTCGACGAGGTGGGCCGGACTCTCGACGTGTTCCTCGGGTACGCCACATTCCGCAACGAGCTCGGCGGGAACCCCCGTCGAGGGATCCTGTTCGAGGGTCCTCCCGGAACCGGCAAGACGTACCTGGCCAAGGCGATGGCCAAGCAGGCGGGCGTGCCGTTCCTGTTCATCTCCGGTCCGGCGTTCCAATCGATGTGGTTCGGAATGACGGCCGCCCGGATCCGCGCGTTCTTCCGCAGGCTTCGAAAGCTCGCGCGTAAGGAGGGCGGGGCGATCGGATTCATCGAGGAGATCGATGCGGTCGGCGCCGATCGAGGCGGCCTGAACGCGAGCCCCGACCCGACAGGCCTCGGACGAGTTGCTTCGAACGTCGTCGGGGCCGGCGGCTCCGGCATGGTGAACGAGCTACTGATCCAGATGCAGTCGTTCGATCAGCCGCCATTTCGCGACCGCGTCAGGGCCGGCTTCATCGAGATGATCAACAACTACCTTCCGCCGGACCGGCGCCTCGCCGCTGGGAAGCCGAGCTACAACAACATCCTCCTGATCGCCGCGACCAACCGCGCGGATCACCTCGACCCAGCGTTGGTGCGGCCGGGCCGGTTCGACCAACGCCTGTATTTCGACGTTCCGACGAAGAACGGACGTCGCGAGCTCGTCGATTTCTTCCTCGAACGCAAGACGCACCACGAGCAGCTCGACGAGGACGAGATTCGCGAGCGCCTCGCCCACGACACGTTCGGTTACACGCCGGTGATGATCGAGCATCTGTTCGACGAAGCGTTGCTCGTGGCCCTTCGAAACGGGCGCAAGGAGATGAACCTCCAGGACATCCACGAGGCCAAGCTGACCGAGGAGCTCGGCTTCAAGCAGCCGGTCGTTTATACGGAGGCCGATCGCGTGTCCGTCGCGACGCACGAAGCCGGTCATGCGACGGTGGCGTACTTCTTGGGTAAGGGCCGCCGTCTCGAGGTGCTCTCGATCATCAAGCGTCGTCAGGCGCTGGGCCTCCTCGCGCACGGCGACGAGGAGGAACGGTTCACTCGCACGCGGACGGAGCTCGAGGCTGGCATCGCCATCGCCCTCGGAGGGCTCGCCGCGGAAGAGGCGTTCTTCGGCGAGAGCGGCACCGGACCGGCAGCGGACCTCCAGCACGCGACGACGCTGGCCGCCCAGATGGTCGGTTCGTTCGGGATGGCCGGCTCCCTCGTGAGCTACGACGCGATCGCCGAGGGGCCGGTCGGCTCGAAGAACCTGGTCGGCAGGGTGCTCGGGGACGAGCAGGGACGCACCCGCGTGGAGGAGATCCTGACGGCGGGGCGCCAGCACGTCGCGACGGTGCTCCACGAGAACCGCGACGTCGTCGTGGCCCTCCGCGACGCGCTGATCGCACGGGACGAGCTCGTCGGCGACGAGATCCTGCGGGAGATCGAGATCGCGCTCTCGGCGCGCAACTGAGTCGCGTCGAGACGGGGTCGACTCCTACGGCTTCATGAGGTCTCGACCCGGGTGTCGCGGTACGCCTGAACGGCGACCGCAGGCGTTTCCGGGACGGTGATCATCGCCTGCTGCGGCCCCGGGAGCGAACCGGATGCTTCGCTCGACGTGTAGGCGACTTCCGAATGCTGCGATAGGTCGAGCCCCGTCAGCTCCTCTTCCTCGCTGACCCGCACGCCGACCAGCATGTTGACGACCCTCAGGATCCCGAGCGTCATCGCGAACGAGAAGGCCATCGTCGCCCCGACGGCGAGCGCCTGCCGACCCAGCTGACCGAGCCCGCCGGAGAACGCGTTCACGGCGGCGCTGGCGAACACGCCCGTGAACAACGCGCCGACGATACCGCCGACCAGGTGTACTCCGACGACGTCGAGCGAGTCGTCGTAGCCGATCCGCGCTTTCAGGTTCACGGCGAGGAAGCAAACGGCGCCCGCCGCGAAGCCGATGACGATGGCCGCCCAGGGTTCGACGAAGCCCGCCGCCGGCGTGATCGCGACGAGCCCAGCCACGGCGCCCGTCGCGGCGCCGATCGTCGTCGCCCGCCCGTGCTTGACCCGCTCGAACAGGAGCCAACCGAGAACCGCTGCCGCGGTCGCCAGGTTCGTAACGGTGAACGCAGACGCGGCCAAGCCATTGGCGCCGAGCGCCGACCCTGCGTTGAACCCGAACCACCCGAACCACAGGATCGAGGCGCCGAGGATCACCATCGGCACGTCGTGCGGGATGAACGCCTGCCGACCGAACCCGCGGCGCTTGCCGAAGAACACGATCGCCGCAAGGGCGGCGGCGCCGGCGTTGATGTGCACCACGGTTCCACCGGCGAAGTCGAGCGCGCCGACGCCAGAGAGCCCCAGCCACCCGTCCGCGAAAACCCAGTGCGCGACGGGGGCGTAGACGAGGATCGACCAAAGGCCGAGGAACAGCGCGTACGCGGAGAACCGCATGCGCTCGGCAACGGCGCCCGTGATGAGCGCCGGCGTGATGATCGCGAACATCAGCTGGTACGTGCTGAACGCGAGGTGGGGGACCGTCGTCCCGTACGTCTCG
>DASUQY010000176.1:0-4368 GCA_036280315.1 Actinomycetota bacterium | reverse complement strand
AACCCTAAGCGGCCGCGCGCCCGACGTCGAAAGGGACTCCGTACACTCTGCCCGGTGGCCTGCCCGAGCGGACGAAGGGGCACGCCTGGAGAGCGTGTAGGCGGGCAACCGCCTCGCGGGTTCGAATCCCGCGGCCACCGCTCGCTGCGTCAGAGGTACTTCGAGTACCTCTTGTACGAGCGGGTCACCCTCATCCCCGCGTGTTCGTACACTCCGCGCGCTCCGGTTCTGGATTCCGTTGACAGACCGGCAGTCTTCAGCCCGCGACGGTGGAACTCGCGGAACGCTGTCTGCAGCAGGGCGCCGCCGAGGCCGCGTCCCCTGTGCGAACGCTTGACGGCCAGCTGCTGAACCCAGCCCTCGTCGTTGTAGACGAGGCACAGCGCGACGCCGACGAGCTCATCGTCATCCTCGACGAGGTACGTCAACGACGGGTCGAAGTCCTCGCGACGCAGAAACGACGCGACCCAGTCGTCGAACCCGAACCCGGGATCTCGGTCCGGCCAGTCGGAGAACGCCGTATCGATCAGCTCGTACGTCGCTCGGGCATCGCGCTTCTCGTCGAAGGTTCGAAGGGTGATCCCGTCGGGGAGTCGTGGCTCCGCCGGCTCGGTATCGAGGTCCTTCTGGAAGACCCACGTCTCCCACCGCACGCGGTATCCGTTCGAAGAAAGAAGCTCCGCCGCGAACGCATTTGGGTCGGGAACCGTCTGACCGACCTTGTCGGACCCGAGCTCGCGCGCCCGCGACTCGGTCCATCCCAGAACCGCCGCGCCGATCCCTCGCCCACGGTGATCGGGATGAACGTGCACCCACGCACGTCCGAAGAAGACCTCCGCGTACGCGACGATCCGCCCGGCATCCGTCACCACAACGGCATCGCTCGACAGTTCGAAGCTCGGCCTCTCCCAGTCGCTCCGGACGTCCTCGGCGGTGACGTCGACGACGCCTTGCGTCGCCTCCTCGGAGGCTGCGATCACGGAAACGGCGGCGTCGAGATCGCTCTGCGTCGGCGAACGCGACGCGAGGCCTTGCGGAAGCTCGAGCTTCACGCCGTTCGCCATCCCGGGCATCGCGGCGAGCCGACCGCGCCGGGCATCTCTTCGAGGCGCTCGAGTTGGTGTCGCACGTCGTCGAACGTGCGCCACTCGAGGAACGGGACGCCGTCCGCCCGCGCGATGTCGACGAGCGCGTCCTTCGCGAACACGACGTCCGAATAGATGGCACCGAACCGATCCGAACCGCCCTCGCCGACATACGCGACCGGTCCCAGCGCCCGCGCGTTGAGCACTGCCGCCATCTTGCAGGTTCCACAACCAATGCACTCGGGGTGACCGTTCTCGAAATGCACCCGCTGCCCACCATCTTCGGACCAAGTGTTCGTGATGACCGGGAGATGCTCGAGCGCGGCCGCCCGGAGCAACGGCTCGATGTAGAAGCCGAAGCCGTCGGAGACGATCGTGACCGGAACGCCGAGGTCCTCCAGCCACGTGACGAACGGCGCGAACGTCGGATCGAGGGGGCAATGTCGAAGCGCGAACGCGAGCAGCTCCGACGTCGGTCGTGTCAGCATCGCGGCCTGCGCCAGAATGACCTGGTGCGACCCGATCTCGCCGCGTTCCCACCGTTCGTCCCATTCGATCCAAGACGAGTCGTCGGCGAACTCGGTGAGCAGGTGCTCGGCGACGTCGTGCAGGCACGCCGTGCCGTCGAAGTCGACGAGGACAGAACCGATCGGAAGCACGGCGGAAGACTAAGCGCCTGACAGATGCACGACGTCACTGAACGGATCGCCGAGGGCGTGGTCGAGGCGTGGCGCGATCGCGTTCGTCACCTGGACGGCCACGTCATCGATGAGGTCGATGGGATCGTCGTGTGTCTTTCGAACCTCCCGGCTCCAGATCAGCAGGCCGCGTTGATCGAGCGCGAGCCGCTGCACGCGATGCGTGCGCTGGCTGATGCCGAGGCGATCTTCCGGGCGAACGGACAGTCGCTCGGGATCCTCGTCCAACGCCGACGTCACGAGTCGGTCGATCGGGCACTCCGCGAGTACGGCCTTGCCGTCGTCATGACCGAGCCCGCGATGGCGATCGGCGTTGCGGACGTCTCATCTGCTGAGGTGCCTGCGGGGGTGGAGATCGTTCGAGTGACCGACGCTGAGCTCCTCGGCCGGCTCGTCGATGTCGAGGTCCGTTCGTTCGAAAGCGAACCAGGCGTGGCGAAGCGCATGCTCGGTCCCGGGCAGCTCGAGCTGCCCGCCGTCCGGTTCTATGCCGCGCTCCTCGACGGCCGGCCGGTCGCGCAGGCGTACACCCACACCGTTAACGGCGCCACCAGCGCGTGGGGCGTCGCCACCGTCCCCGAACTTCGTGGCCGCGGCATCGGGACTGCCATCACGGCCTTCGCCATCCACGACGCGCCGAACGCGGATCTCGCATGGCTCATGTCAACGCGAGATGGCAGGTCGATGTACGAACGCATGGGATTCCGCCACGCCTCCGACTGGGACGTGTGGGCGCACGCGTGACGTTCGGAACACGTCGGAGGGCGCTCGTATACTCGAAAGCGGTGGCCGTGCTAGGCGGGGAGCCAGCGGTGCCCTGAACTCGCAATCCGCTTCAGCGAGGCTGAATCCCCGTCCGAGGCCCGGCGGGTCCGAGGCAGCTCCCGGTGCGGAGCGTCGATGGTCGGGTCCCGCGCGACGCCAACCTGTGAACCCGGTCAGGTCCGGAAGGAAGCAGCCGTAAGCGGGCGCTGGCGGGTGCCGCGGGAGTGCCTGGCCGGAGCTACCGGCCGGTGACGCGCTCGAGTCCGACGTGGTCGAAGGCGGGTGCACGGTCACCACTTCCCTCAGGCCTTAGGCTTCCCGCGGCTCGCGGAGGTGCGCGTGACTGAGGAGTACCAGTCCCTCTACAGGAAGTACCGACCGCAGGGCCCCGGCGAGGTCCTCGGCCAGGAGCACGTCGTCCGCGCGCTGATGGGCGCGGTGCGCGAGGGCCGTCTCGCGCACGCGTTCCTGTTCTGTGGCCCGCGCGGGACCGGCAAGACCTCGACCGCGCGGATCCTGGCCAAGATGGTCAACTGCGAGAAGGGTCCGACCCCCGAGCCGTGCGGCGTGTGCGAGCAGTGCGTCCGGATCCGCGAGGGACAGCACCTCGACGTCGTCGAGATCGACGCGGCGAGCCACGGCGGCGTCGACGACGCGCGTGATCTCCGGGAAAAGGCGCCCACCGCGCCGGTGCAGGGGCGCGAGAAGGTGTACATAGTCGACGAAGCGCAGCGCCTATCGCGCGAGGCGTTCGACGCGCTGCTGAAGGTGTTCGAGGAACCGCCGCCGGGCGTTCGATTCGTCCTGGCGACCACCGAACCGCACAAGATGCCGCCGACGATCGTCGGCCGGTGCCAGCGGTTCGACTTCCGTCGGGGCTCGATGGACCTCCTCGGCGAGCACCTGATGCGCGTCGCCAAGGAAGAGGGCGTCACGCTGACCGAGCAGGCCGCGCAGGCGATGGCCAGGCAGTCGGAAGGTTCGTTCCGCGACGCGCTGTCGCTGCTCGATCAGGCGTCGGTGCTCGGCGCGGGATCGATCGACGAACAGACCGTGGCGTCGCTCATCGGAACGGGCCGCACCGACGTGCAGTATTCGCTCGCCGATGCGGTCGCGGTCGGCGACGCGAAGGGCGTGTTCGAGCTCGTCAGCACGCTCGTACTCGAGGGCCAGGACCTCCGGCACGTGACGAACGAGGTGCTGGGGCACTTCCGGAACCTGCTGCTCGTCAAGACCGCGCCCGGGCAGCCGGAGCTGCTCGACGTGACCGATGACGAGGGCGAACGGCTGACCGCCCAGGCCACGAAGTACTCGGCGCCGGAGCTCGCGCGGGTGATCTCGTTGCTGCTCGCCGCACAGACCGACATGCGGTGGACCACGTCGCCGCGCCTGTCGCTCGAGCTCGCGCTGATCCGCTCGACGATCCCGGAGGCCGACGAACGCCCCGAGGCGCTGGTTTCCCGGCTCGAACGCCTGGAGCGCCTCTCAGGTATCGGTGATAGCTCCGGGCTGCCTTCTTCAGGCTCGGAGGCTCACGGTGGTGGCGGGGCGGCGGTCCCTGCAGGCTCGGATTCGCCGCCAAGCGCCCCCAAGAAGGAAGCTTCGGCCTCCGCAGGCGGCTCATACTCGCCTTCCAGTCCCGCCGCCCCGCCAACGGAGGCACCACCGAAACGCTCACATCGCCCGAGCAGCCATCCCGACGGAACCGCGGCGAAGCCCTCAGCGCCGGGCGGTGTGGACGTTGGGATGCTGCGGTCGAGCTGGCAGACCGTCATCCAGCACCTCCGCAGCCAAGGGAAGGCCGTGTTGCCTTCGTTCCT
>DASUQY010000175.1:0-7704 GCA_036280315.1 Actinomycetota bacterium | reverse complement strand
TTCCTCGGCCACGTCCACCGTCATCCCTCGCGCGTGTGGCTCCGCACCGGCGCCGATCGTGACGGCAACCTCGTCGCCGTACGCGGCCGCATCCTGATCGACGGCGGCGCGTTCGCATCGTCTTCGAGCGCCGTCATCGCTAACGCGACCTCGTTCATGCCCGGACCGTACGAGGTGCCGAACGCGCTCCTCGAGGGAACGGCCGTGTACACGAACAACCCGCCGTGCGGCGCGATGCGGGGATTCGGCGCGCCCCAGGTGTGCTTCGCGCACGAGGCGAACCTGGACAAGCTGGCGCGCGAGCTCGGCCTCGATCCGGTCGAGCTGCGACTGCGGAATGCCGTCTCGCCCGGATCGGTGCTGCCGACGGGGCAGGTCATCCGGGGAAGCGCACCCTTGCGCGAAGTGATCGGAGCGGCGCGCGACGCTCCGATGCCGCCCGAACCCGACCCGCCTCGTATGCGCGATCCAATGACGTTCCCCGGTGGCGCCGGCAACGTCGGCCACGGAGAGGGGATGAAACGCGGCGTCGGGTTTGCCGTTGGCTACAAAAACGTCGCATACAGCGCCGGCTACGACGACTTCCACCAAGCCCGGGTGATGCTCTCGGCGGGCGAGGACGGCCCCGTGGCCGTCATCCATACCGCGGGCGTCGAGTGCGGCCAGGGGTTCTCGACGATCGTCACGCAGGTTGCGCGAACGGAGCTCGGCGTTGACGACGTCGTCCTGCATGCCGCCGATACCGATGTCGACTCGGCGGGATCGACTTCGGCGTCGCGTCAGACGTTCATGGGCGGCGGAGCGGTGCAGCTTGCGTGTCGCGCGGTCGCCGAGGAGCTCTTCGCCCGGGCCGTCGCGCACGTCCAACCCGAAGGTGAGCTGTCGCTTGCGGACGGGCAGGTGCTCGCGGGCGGCGTGCCGGTCGCCGACGTGGGGGATCTGCTCGCCGAACCGATCGTCGCGACGCGAACGTTCCATCACCGCGAGACGACCGATTTCGACGACAAGGGGCAGGGCGACATCCACGTGATGTTCACGTTCGGCGCGCAGCGCGCGGTCGTCGACGTGGATACCGAGCTCGGTCTGGTCAAGGTCGTACAGCTCGCTTCTGCGCTCGACGCCGGCCGGTCGATCAACCCTCAGGGGGTCGAGGGACAGAGCGAGGGGGGCAGCGCGCAGGGGCTCGGCCTCGCGGTGATGGAGGAGATCCAGCTGCGCGACGGAGCGATCGCGAACGCGTCGTTCACCGACTACCTCATTCCCACGACCCTCGACATGCCGCCGGTCGAAACGAGGATCGTCGAGGATCCCGAGCCCGGCGTCCCCTTCGGCGCGAAGGGCGTGGGCGAGACGTCGACGATCGTCTCCACTGCCGCGGTCGTCGCCGCGATCCGCGATGCGACGGAGCGCGAGTTGAATCGGGCTCCCGTGCACCCGGACGACATCGTCGGGCTCCGCGAGCCATCGTTGCGCGACTGGCCTCTCATCCCCGACGTGCCGGGCCAGGAAGCGGTGCCGAAGTACTTCGGCGTCGAGCTCGGACAGGAATCCCTGACGCCCAAGGAGTAGGCAACCACGTGGATAGGAAGACGCTCCGCGGACGCGACTACATCGAGACCCTCGACTGGACCACCGAGGAGATCGACGAGTCGATCGGGCTCGCCGGCGAGCTGAAGGAGATGTTCAAGCGAGGGGACCCTCATCGCCTGCTCCCGGACAAGACACTGTTCATGCTGTTCTTCGACAAGAGCACCCGAACGCGGAACGCTTTCGAGGCCGGCATGACGCAGCTCGGCGGACACGCGCACTTCCTCGATGCCGACAAGACGCAGGTCGCGCACGGCGAGAGCCCCAAGGACATGGGCATCATCCTGTCGCGCTACGGCCACGGTCTGGCGATCCGTCACGACCTCATCCCGTACGAGGGGAACGCGTTCATGCGCGAGGTTGCGCGGTGGGCGGAGGTCCCCGTGATCAACCTGCAGTGCGACGTGGACCATCCCACGCAGACGCTCGCGGACCTGATGACGATCCGCGAGAAGCGCGGCGACGAGCTTCGCGGTCTCCGCGTCGCGGTGTCGTGGGCATACGCCCCGAGCTACGCCAAGCCGCTGAGCGTGCCTCAGGGCCTCATCTCGCTCCTGCCCCGGTTCGGGATGGACGTCGTCCTCGCACACCCGCCGGGGTTCGAGTTGATGCCGGAGGTCCGCGCTCGCGCCGAGGAAGCGGCCGCTGCGGGCGGCGGCTCGATCAGCGAAACCGACGACATCGACGCCGCGTTCGAGGGGGCCGACGTCGTGTACCCCAAGTCGTGGGGACGGCTCGATCTGTTCACCGACGAGGCCGCCGCGCTCGCCGACGCGAAGCGGTACACGAACTGGATCTGCGACTCGCGAAGGATGTCGCTGGCGAACGACGACGCGCTCTACATGCACTGTCTACCCGCCGACCGGGGCTTCGAGGTGACGGACGAGGTGATCGACGGGCCGAACTCCGTCGTCTACGACGAGGCAGAGAACCGCATGCACACGGGCAAGGCGCTGATGGCGCTCACCATGGCGTCGAACTGATTCAGCGCTTCCTGCGTTCGCGGCCGAACTCGGCGAACCCCCGGAGCGCCTCCGGATTGGCGAGCGCGTCGGGGCTCGCCACGTCTTCGGCGTTCGCGCCGAGCAGGATCCGCTTCACCGGCACCTCGAGCCGCTTGCCGCTCAGCGTCTTGGGGATGTCGGGCACCGGGATGATCTCGTTGGGGACGTGTCGCGGCGACAGCTGCGTTCGGATCTCGTTCTTGAGCCGTGCGCGAAGCGCCTCGTCCAGGTCGCGGCCCTCATCCAGGACCACGAACAGAACGAGCTCGCCGTCGACGCCGAGCTCGCCGGTATCGACCACGAGGCTCTCGCGGATCTCGGGGAGCGCTTCGACGACGCGATACAACTCCGAGGTACCGACGCGAACACCCTCACGATTCAGCGTGGCGTCCGAACGGCCGTAGATCACGCAGCTGCCCCGTTCGGTGATCTTGATCCAGTCGCCGTGGCGCCATACGCCTGGATACACGTCGAAGTAGCTGTCGCGGTAGCGCATACCTTCCGCGTCGTTCCAGAACGAGGTTGGCATCGACGGCATGGGTTCGGTGATCACGAGCTCGCCCACCTCATCGATCACGGATCGGCCCTCGGTGTCGAACGCCTCCACCTTCGCACCGAGACACCGGCACTGGATCTCGCCGGTGTACACGGGAAGCAGTGGACAGGATCCGACGAACGCGGTGCAGAGATCCGTGCCGCCGCTGATCGATCCCAGCCATACGTCCCGACCGATCGCGTCGTACACCCACGCGAAGCCTTCTGGCGAGAGCGGCGACCCCGTCGAGCCGATCGCCCGCAACGCGGCGAGGTCGGCGGTCGTCTTCGGATCGAGCCCCCGCTTCATGCACGCGTGCAGATACGGCGCGCTCGTCCCGAAGTACGTGATGCCGGTCTCCGCGGCGAGCCGCCACAGCGCACCGAGCCCCGGATGCGCCGGCGCGCCGTCGTAGAGCACGATGGTCGAGCCGACCAGCAGACCGCCGAGCAGGAAGTTCCACATCATCCAGCCCGTCGTGGTGAACCAGAAGAACCGGTCGTCCGGCCCCAGGTCGAGGTGCAGCGAGAGCGACTTCAGGTGCTCGAGCAGGATCCCGCCGTGCCCGTGCACCATCGCCTTCGGCAGGCCCGTTGTTCCGGACGAGTACAGGATCCAAAGCGGGTGGTCGAACGCCACCGGCTCGAACGACGCCGTCGCCGGCTCCGACATCACGTCCGCCCAGCGCGTTGCTGCAGGCACGTCGCGGAGGTCGGGGTCGTCGCGGAGGGACTGAACGATCACGACATGCTCGAGACCGGGCAGTTCGCGCGCGACGTCCGTCACCACGGAGAGCCTGTCCTGCTCGCGCCCGCCGTAGCGATAGCCGTCGACGGCGAGCAGCACCTTGGGTTCGATCTGGCGGAATCGATCGACGACCGCCCGAGGCCCGAAGTCCGGCGAGCATGACGACCAGACGGCGCCGATGCTCGCGGCCGCGAGGAATCCGATCGCCGCTTCGAGTCCGTTCGGCAGGTATGCCGCCACGCGGTCGCCCGGACGCACCCCCAGCCGCCGCAGGCCCGCGGCCGCCGCCGCCACGCGTTCGGCGAGCTCCGCGCGCGTGAGGTCGACCGCGAACCCGTCCTCGCGCCGGAACAGGATCGCCGGCCGATCGTCGGGACCTGCCAGCGCGTTCTCCGCGTAGTTGAGCCTCGCGCCCTCGAACCACCGGGCGCCCGGCATGTGGCGCTCGCTCAGTATCGATGAGAACGGCTCGTGCGTCCGGATGGCAAAGAACTCCCAGACGGACGACCAGAACGCGTCGAGCTCGGTGATCGACCACCGCCAGAGCGCGTCGTACGAGTCGAAAGCCAGACCGCGTTCCTCGTCGAGCCACCGTAGGTAGCGCGTGATGTTGGCGTCCGCGACGAGCTCATCCGAAGGACGCCACAGCGGCCGGCCCTCTTCGACGTTCATGGGATCCCGTCCAACGCGATCCGGACCGGCACGAGCGTACTCACCGACGCGCCGTTCCGCGGCGCCTGCGGCGGGTAGGATGGCTCGGATCGTTGGCGGGTCGTCTAATGGCAGGACGCCAGGTTCTGGCCCTGGAAGTTGGGGTTCGAGTCCCTGCCCGCCAGCAAGCGAACCGGATCTACGCTTCCTCGCCCGTCACCGGGAACGCGTTCAATCCCGGCGGAACCTCCGCACGGAACGATTCGAGGATCCGCATGAAGTCGTCGCGTTCGGCATCCCACCCGCCGGGCGGGAACACCGCGACCAGGATGTAGCCGGTCCCGTCGCTTCCGAGCGTGAACGCCATCGCGGCGGACGCGGCCGCTGCGCCTTCGTTCACGATGTCGGCGACGAGCAGGCGCGCCTCGAGACCATCCATCCGCACGCCCTCGTCGATCTGGACGTCAACGGAGGGCTGGCCGGTCAGCAGCAACAACCCCATGTGGTCGAGATCGTCGAACTCGGCGGTCGTGAGGGCGAACGCGCGATAGACGGTCTGGTCCGGCGCCTCCGTCTGAGAAGCATCGAACGCCGCGCCGCCGCCGAACGCGCTCTGCGGCTCGGGGCTGGGTAGCGGCGGCGTCGAGATCACGCCGGTCAGGAAGGGAGGACCTTCCCCGCCGGTAGACGGCGGCGTGACCGTGATGTCGTTGGCGGCGGGGAGATTGGTGGTGAACAGCCCGCGAGGATCGTAGTAACGAGCGAACTCGCGGCCGTCCTCGCCCGAGCACGCGGCGAGCGTTACCGCGACAGCCAGGGCGGCGAGCGAGCGTCTCACGTTCATGTCATCGTCGCACGGCCCACGCCCATTGACCACGGGGAGCGCATCTCGTTACGGTGCAGGGGACGGGGGAGGCGAGCATGAACAAGAGCGGACTCGTCGCGGAGGTCGCGAAGCGCACCGGGGCGAGCAAGGCGGACGTCGCCCGGGCGATCGACACGTCGATGGACGTGATCCGCGAGACGGTCGCTCGCGGCGACAGGGTCTCACTCGTAGGGTTCGGCACATTCGAGCGCAAGCGCCGAAACCGCCGGATCGCCCGCAATCCCCGGAAGCCGCTCACGCCCATCGTGGTCCCCGCGCGCGATCTCCCGTGGTTCACCGCGGGCAAGGAGTTCAAGGAGATGATCGCGACCAAGCGCCGGCGTTCGACGTCGAGACGTTCGAGCTAGGCGGTCCCGCGACTCGACGTGCCGGTTCAGAACGTCACGAGCCGGAGCGTCCGGGCGACCCTGCGACCAGCCTCTTCGACGAGGTCGAACCGTACGCGCTGACCGATCCGCAGGTAGAGGATTCCGCCGCCCTCGATCGATGTCGCGTCGATCGCGACCTCGGTCCGGTCGTCCAGGAGCAGCGAGCCGTCGCGCGTTTCCGGGTTGAAGTGCCTGATCGTTCCCTGCGGCACCGTTCCTCCTCGTCCCGCGCTGCTACGCGATGTTCCGAAGACGTTCGGGGAGATCCATCTGCAGACAGACCTCTCGAGTTCGTCCCCTCCGCCCGTTCGAGAGCAGCGTGAGGATATCGCCCGGTGTGTCGAGATCGAACGCGAGCTCCGTCCGTTCGATCACCGAGACGGGGAGGCCCCGCTCGGCCGCGAGCTCCATGTGCCGGTGGAACGAGTCAGGTCCGAATCGAGCGGGGATCGCCCGCGGAGGCCGTCGCAGCAACAGGCTCGTGCCGTTCCCGTCGCCCGAACGCGACAACACGACGGCCCCGAGCGTTCGGAAGGCATCGTGCAACGCCTCCGGCGTGACGAGCGGGAGGTCCCCCGGAAGGATCGTCAGCGCGTCGGCCTCCACGTCCTTCGCGAGGACCTCGACCTGCCGGATGGCGTTCGCCAGGGACGACTTCGTCTCGGCGATCGCGCGCACGCCGCGACGGGCGGCAACCTCGAGCGCGACCTCGTCCGGGGATCCGATCCACGTCTCCCAACCGGGAACCTCTTCGGTCGCGTCGAGGACGTCTTCGAGCATCGCAAGGGTCAATGCGCCGCGTTCGAGCGCGGACAGCTTCGGCGCGAGACGCGTCTTCGCGCGGGAGAGCGACTTCACGGGAACCGCGACCACGCGCATTCGGAAAGGCTAACGCCTCCACCGCGCCGACGCCGCGCGCGCTGCGCAGTGGAGCGTTCCCGGAACGCGATAGCATCGCGCGACCGGGGCTGTGGGAGCACAGTGAGCGAAGCGAACGTCGTGCGAACCCCCGGTTCCAGACGAGGTGGCGCCAGATTGGAGCCGTGGTACCGCGCGATGGTCGGCGTGCTGCGCCCACCGTTCCAGCTCTGGTTCAACTGGCGTTTCGAAGGGCTCGAGCGCGTGCCGGCCGAGGGTCCGGCCATCATCGCCGGCAATCACCTGTCGTACCTCGATCCGTTCGCGCACGCGTACTTCGTCGTGAAGGCGGGGCGACGGCCGAGGTTCCTGGCGAAGCAGGAGCTGTTCGACGCGCCGTTCGTGGGGACGGTGCTCCGCGGCGCGGGGCAGATCCCCGTTCGCCGGGGAACGGGCGATCGATCGCCCCTCGAGGAGGCGGAACGAGCGATCGCCGAGGGGGACGTCGTCGTGATCTACCCCGAGGGAACCAGCACGACGACGAACGCGGACTTCTCTCCGGGTCGTGGAAAGACCGGCGCCGTGCGCCTGTCGCTGGCGACGGGCGTCCCGATCATCCCCGTGGCGACGTGGGGCGGTCAGTACGTGTGGCGGCGTGATGGGAGGCAGAGCGTCGCGTTCGGCCGGCCGATCTGGTTGCGGGCCGGCGAGCCGTTCGACGCACCTGCTCGAACCGGCGCGGATCCCGACCACGCGGTGGTTCGCGCGGTGACCGATCAATTGATGGGCGAGCTCGCCTCGCTCGTCGATGGGCTACGAGGGCGCTACCCCGAGCGCTGGACGAATGCAAAAAGGCCAACGAAGTAGGCTGCCGAGCGAGCCGCGCGATCGAACACGGCTCAGCGGAGGTGGCTGTGGACGAGGATCGGCGCCCAGGGTTCGCGACGAGGGCGGTGCACGGCGCCCGGATGCCGCCGATCGACCAGGACGCGCCGAGCTTTCCGATCTTCCAATCCTCGACGTTCCGTTTCGAGACGTCGGAACGGTATGCCGACACGATCTCGTTCC